>DAIDHU010000362.1 GCA_027451915.1 Thiomonas sp.
GCCGCCGCCGAAGCGGTGCACGATGGCCTCGAGCAGCTTGCGGTCCATCAGGTCGAAGCCCAGCGGGTCGACGTCGAGCATGCGCAGTGCCGCGTCGGCCACCTCGCGCACGATGCTGCCGTCCGCGCGCACCTGCGCATAGTCGCGCACCCGGCGCAGCAGGCGGTTGGCGATGCGCGGCGTGCCGCGCGAGCGGCGCGCGATCTCGCGCGCGCCCTCGGTGTCGATGCCCGCCTGCAGCAACTGGGCCGAGCGCTCGACGATGGTGGTGAGTTCCTCGGTGGTGTAGAACTCCAGGCGCGAGACGATGCCAAAGCGGTCGCGCAGGGGATTGGTGAGCATGCCCGCGCGGGTGGTGGCGCCCACCAGGGTGAAGGGCTGCAGGTCGATTTTCACGCTGCGCGCGCCCGGCCCCTCGCCGATCATGATGTCGATCTGGTAGTCCTCCAGCGCCGGATAGAGGATTTCCTCGACCACCGGAGAGAGGCGGTGGATCTCGTCGATGAACAGGACGTCGTTGCGCTCGAGGTTGGTCAGCAGCGCGGCCAGGTCGCCCGCGCGCTCGAGCACCGGCCCGGAGGTGGAACGCAGGTTCACGCCCATTTCCCGGGCGATGATGTGGGCCAGCGTGGTCTTGCCCAGGCCCGGCGGGCCGAACAGCAGCACATGGTCCAGCGCCTCGCCTCGGCGGCGCGCGGCGCCCATGAAGATGTCGAGCTGCTCGCGCACCTTGGCCTGGCCGATGTAGTCGGCCAGCACCTGCGGGCGCAATGCGCGCTCGGCGGCCTCCTCCTGGGGCGAGGCGGGTGCCGGCGCGACCACGCGCGCGGGCTGGAGCTTGTCGGGCTGGATGCTCATGATGACGGACCCCCGCGGCGCGCGCTCAGGCCTTCGCCAGGGTCTTCAGCGCCTGGCGGATGCCGTCGTCCACGCCGAGCTCGGGGGGCAGCTTGCCCACCACCGCGGTGGCCTCGCGTTCCGAGTAGCCCAGCGCCAGCAGGGCCTGCAGCACGTCGGCGTGCGCGGCCGCGGCGCCCCCGGCCGGGCGGCCGAGGTCCGCGCCGAGCTTGCCGCGCAGCTCCAGCAGCAGGCGCTCGGCGGTCTTCTTGCCGATGCCGGGCACGCGGGTCAGGCGCGCGCTGTCCTGCGCGGTCACGGCCTGCGCCAGTTCGTGCACGCTCAGGCCGGACAGCAGCGCCAGCGCGATGCGCGCGCCTACCCCGGAAATACGGATCAGTGCGCGAAAGGCCTCGCGCTCGGAGGGCGTGGCGAATCCGAACAGCTGGTGCGCATCCTCGCGCACGATCATGTGGGTGAGCAGTGCCACCTTCTGCCCCACCGCCGGCAGCCCGTACAGGGTACTCATCGGCACGTCGATCTCGTAGCCGACTCCGCCGCAGTCCACCAGGACCTGGGGCGGGGTCTTGTCCAGCAGGGTACCGTGAATGCGTCCGATCATGCGCGCACTTTAGCAGGCCGCCGCCGCCCCTTCGGGCCGCTCCGGCGGAGCAAGCCGGCACTGCCGGCTAAACTGTCGGCTGTACTGCGCATGCTTCCCATGAAAGCCCAATCCTCCTATTCGCACGAAGAACTCGTCGCCTGCGGCCATGGCCGGCTGTTCGGCCCGGGCAATGCCCAGTTGCCGCTGGGACAGATGTTGATGATGGACCGCATCACCCACATCGCCGACCATGGCGGAAGCTATGGCAAGGGAGAGATGCGCGCCGAACTGGACATTCGCCCCGATCTCTGGTTTTTCGGCTGCCATTTCGAGAACGATCCGGTGATGCCGGGATGCCTGGGCCTGGACGCGATGTGGCAGCTGGTGGGCTTCTACCTCGGCTGGATGGGCGCTCCGGGGCGCGGGCGCGCGCTGGGGGTGGGCGAGGTCAAGTTCACGGGCCAGGTGCTGCCCACGGCGAAACTGGTGAGTTACCAGATCGACCTCAAGCGGGTTATCAACCACCGCCTGGTCATGGGCATCGGCGACGGCATCATGCGGGTCGACGGGCGCGAGATCTACACCGCCAAGGACCTGCGCGTGGGTCTGTTCACGTCGACCGACGGTTTCTGAGCGCGGTTCCCGGGGCCGGGCACCGCCCGGCCCGCCCCACGCGAACGCGCCACGCAAAGCCCCATGCAAAAAGGCCGGGATGGCTCCCGGCCTTTGCATCACCCGCCGCGGCGCAAGCGCTCAGGCCACGGCCTTCAGCTTGGCCTGGATTCCCTTGAGCAGCGCGGCGCGCTCGGCGTCATCGACCCGGGCCAGCAGGCGGTTCGCCGCGGAGACGATGGCCCGGATGGAGGCGGTCACGATGTTGGCATCGATGCCCACGCCGAAGGTGGTGGCGGAAGTGCCGTCCAGCGCGGCCTCGACCATCGCCACCGCGCGCGCGTTGGCACCCAGGCCCAGCGCCCGTTCCTCGTAGCTCTGCACCGCCAGCGGCAGGTGCAGGGCGCGCACCGCGGCGTCGATGGGGCCGTTACCCTCGCCGCGCAGGCTCACCGCGCGACCGTCGATTTCCAGCTCGAGCCGGATGCCCTGTTCGCTGCCGTGTTCGGCCAGATGGTGCCCCACGTAGCGCAGCGGCTCGGCAGCCTCGGTGTACTCGGCATTGAACATGGCCCACAGCTGCTGCGCTGTGACCTCGCTGCCCGAGCTGTCGGTGTAGCGTTGCACCACCCCGCTGAACTCCACCTGCATGCGCCGGGGCATGACCAGGCCGTAGGTGGATTCGAGCAGGTAGGCGATGCCGCCCTTGCCCGACTGGCTGTTGACCCGGATCACCGAGTCGTAGGTGCGGCCCAGGTCGGCGGGGTCCACCGGGAGGTAGGGAACTTCCCAGACGGCGGTGGGCTTCTGCGCGGCCAGGCCCTTCTTGATGGCATCCTGGTGGGAGCCGGAGAAGGCCGTGAACACCAGGTCCCCCACGTAGGGGTGGCGCGGGTGGATGGGCAGCTGGTTGCAGTCCTCCACGGTGCGCGCGATGGCGTTGATGTTGGAGAAGTCCAGCCCCGGGTCGACCCCCTGGGAGTACAGGTTCAGCGCCAGGGTCACGAGGTCGACGTTGCCGGTGCGCTCGCCGTTTCCGAACAGGCAGCCCTCGACCCGGTCGGCGCCGGCCATCACGGCCAGCTCGGCGGCCGCCACCGCGCAGCCGCGGTCGTTGTGGGGGTGCACGGACAGGATCACGCTGTCGCGGCGGTCGAGGTGGCGGTGCATCCACTCGATCTGGTCGGCATAGATGTTGGGCGTGCTCATCTCCACCGTGGCGGGCAGGTTGAAGATGATCTTGCGCTCGGGGGTGGGCTGCCATACCTGGGTGACCGCGTTGCAGACCTCCACGGCCACGGGCAGCTCGGTGCCGCTGAACACCTCGGGGCTGTACTGGAAGGTCCAGTCGGTCTCGGGCTGCTGCGCGGCGAGTTCGCGGATCAGCGTGGCGGCCTCGACGGCGATGCGCTTGCAGCCGGCCACGTCGACGTTGAACACGATCTTGCGGAAGTTCGGCGCGGTGGCGTTGTACACATGCATGATGGCCCGCTTCGCGCCACGCAGCGATTCGAAGCTGCGGCGGATCAGGTCCTCGCGCGCCTGCGTGAGCACCTCGATGGTCACGTCGTCGGGGATGTGCCCGCCTTCGATGAGTTCGCGCACGAAATCGAAATCCGTCTGCGAGGCCGAGGGGAAGGCCACCTCGATCTGCTTGATGCCGATGGCGCAGACCGTCTTGAACATGCGCATCTTGCGCGCCGCGTCCATGGGTTCGAACAGCGCCTGGTTGCCGTCGCGCAGGTCGGTGCTCATCCAGATCGGGGGACGGGTGATGAGCTGGTCGGGCCAGGTGCGGTCCTTCAGGCCGACCGGTGGCATCGGACGGTATTTGGTTTGAGGGTTTTTCAACATGGCGGGTACTCCGGCGATTCGTGGGTTCGGGGCGCCGACGGCGCGCTCTACCGAAGCTCGTGGCTCGGGGCGCGTGCTGCGCGGCGGGGGAAGCGGGTGTCGCGCTCGATCCGGGAAGCCAGGATTCGGGAAGCGCGTGCTGCCCGGCTGGGCAGCAGGGGAGCGGGTGTCAGTTGCGCGCGGGGCGCAGTCGCCGCTCGACGTCGACGCGTAGCAGCCGCAGCATCAGGCCGCGTTGCCAGGCCGCGAGCGCGCCGGCCGAGGTGCGGCGGCAGTCGCAGGTGGCGGGCGTCGGGTTCAAGGCCATGGTCTGCGAACATTAGCAAAACCCGGGCCGCCCGTCAAATCGGCCCCCTGCCCGCCTCTGGCGGGGCCCTCACGCAGCGCCGGCCCGTGGCGGTGCCGGCAGGGGCGAGGAGGTCGGGGCTAGGAGGCCGGGGCGAGGAGGCAGGCGGCCGATCAGCCCAGCAGCCGGCCGCGGCGAACGCGCATGCCGCGCAAGGCCTGGGCGTCCAGGCTGGATGCATCGCCGCGGGATTGCGTTCCGGTGGCCACGCCCGCCAGGGCCCCGGCGCGTTGCAGCGCGCCCACGGTGGCGCGGTTCTGGGCGTGGCAGATCGCCAGGCCCAGGGCGTCGGCGGCATCCGGGCCGGGTTCGCCGGCAAGCGCCAGCAGCCGGGCGACCATCTGCTGCATCTGCTGCTTGCTGGCGCGGCCGTGGCCCACCACGGCCTTTTTCAGCTGCAGGGCGGTGTACTCCACCACCGGCAGGCCGGCGGCCGTCAGTGCGGCGATGGCCGCGCCCCGCGCCTGGCCCAGCAGCAGCGTGGATTGGGGGTTGACGTTGACGAACACGATTTCCACCACCGCCACGTCGGCGCCCGATTCACGGGCCACCGTGGTGACGCCCTCGAACAGCACCCTCAGGCGCTCGGGCAGCGGGCCGCGCGGGATGCGGATGGCGCCGCTGGCCTGGTAGTGCAGGCGCTGCCCCTGCGCCTGCAGCAGTCCGTAGCCGGTGGTGTTCAGCCCGGGGTCGATGCCGAGGATGCGCATGGCCTGGCGCCCGGGCGCGTCGTCGCCGTTCAGTGGCGGAAGTGGCGCATGCCGGTGAGCACCATGGCCAGTCCGTGCTCGTCGGCGGCGGCGATCACTTCGGCGTCGCGCATGGAGCCGCCCGGGTGGATCACCGCGCGCGCGCCGGCCTGGGCCAGCACGTCCACGCCGTCGCGGAAGGGGAAGAAGGCATCCGAGGCGACCACGCTGCCGGCCACCTCAAGTCCCGCGTTGGCGGCCTTGATGGTGGCGATGCGGGTGGAGTCGACGCGGCTCATCTGGCCGGCCCCGACCCCGATGGTGCGCCCGCCCGCGGCGAACACGATGGCGTTGGACTTGGTGAACTTGGCCACTTTCCACGCGAAGTGCAGGTCGGACATCTCGGCGTCGGTAGG
The DNA here is from genome assembly GCA_027451915.1 of Thiomonas sp. GTDB lineage: Bacteria > Pseudomonadota > Gammaproteobacteria > Burkholderiales > Burkholderiaceae_C > Thiomonas_A. The sequence goes on from DAIDHU010000362.1 coordinate 5,359, forward strand.
GGCGCGCCGGGTCACCACCTTCAGCGCGCTCTCGTCGAGCAGCTGCTCGTCGGCGCTTTGCAGCAGCCAGCCGGAGTTCACGCGCTTGGCGTCCAGGCGCGGCGCACCCGCCGCGCCGGAGGCCGGCAACTCGATGGCCAGCACCCGCACATTGGCCTTGGCCGCCAGGAGCTGCAGCGCCTGCGCGGTGTAGGACGGCGCGATCAGCACCTCGACGAACTGCCCGGCCACGGCGCGCGCGGCCGCTTCGTCGACTTCGCGGTTGAAGGCGATGATGCCCCCGAAGGCGGAGGTGGGGTCGGTGGCGAAGGCTGCTCGGTACGCGGCCTCGGGGTCGACGCCCAGGGCCACGCCGCAGGGGTTGGCGTGCTTGACGATCACGCAGGCGCAGGTGTCGAAGGCGCGCACGCATTCCCAGGCCGCGTCGGCGTCGGCGATGTTGTTGTAGGAAAGCTCCTTGCCCTGGAGTTGCCGCGCCGTCGGCAGCGAGCCCGCCGCGGCCTGGGGGTCGCGGTAGAAGGCGGCGTGCTGGTGCGGGTTCTCGCCGTAGCGCAGATCCTGCACCTTGATCAGGCTGAGGTTGAACTGCTGCGGCCAGGCGCGGGGCGGCGCCTCGCGTTGCTCGAAACTGAGCGCGGACAGGTGGTTGGAGATGGCGGCGTCGTATTGCGCCACGCGATTGAAGGCCGCGACAGACAGCGCGAAACGCGTGGCCTGCGACACCTGCCCGGTGGACTCGAACTCGGCCAGCACGGGCTCGTACTGCGAGGCGTCGGTGAGCACGCTCACCCCCTGCCAGTTCTTGGCCGCGGAGCGCACCATGGCGGGGCCGCCGATGTCGATGTTCTCGATGGCCTCCTCCAGCGTGCAGCCGGGGCGCGCCACCGTGGCCTCGAAGGGGTAGAGGTTCACCACCAGCCAGTCGATGGGGGGGATGGCGTGCTGCTCGATGGCCCGCATGTGCTCGGGCAGGTCGCGGCGCGCCAGCAGTCCGCCGTGCACCTTGGGGTGCAGGGTCTTGACCCGCCCGTCGAGCATTTCCGGGAAACCCGTGTGCGAGGCCACCTCGGTCACCGGCAGGCCGGCCTCGGCCAGCAGGCGCGCGGTGCCGCCGGTGGACAGCAGCTTCACGCCGCGCTGGTGCAGGCGGCGGGCGAGTTCAAGCACGCCGGTCTTGTCGGATACGGAAAGCAGTGCGTACATGGGCGCGGGGACGATGGACGGGTTGCGGGAGCCGCGCGCCGAAGCGGGGCGCGCGCGGTCGGAATCACTTGATCAGCTTGTGGTCCTTGAGCTTCTTGCGCAAGGTGTTGCGGTTGATGCCCAGCCACTGCGCGGCCACCGACTGGTTGTCACCGGCGCGGCGCATCACGGTCTGCAACAGGGGCTTTTCCACGGTCTGCATGACCATGCCGTGGATGCCGTGGGGTTCGGTTCCGTTGAGATCGCGGAAATAGGCCTCGAGGCTGTCGATCACGCATTGTTCCAGGGGCGAACGCGAACTCATGTCTGTATGCTTCCGGTCGCGTTCATGGCTGGATGTCAGGGGCTTCGGCGCCGGACAGCTGCTCGAAAAATCCGGCCACGGCGTCGAGCTGCGCCTGCGGGTCGCTGAGGGTGTTGAAGCGCGCACGGAACTGCGTGGCCCCGGGCAGCGCGGCCACCGCCCAGCCTACATGCTTGCGCGCGCTGCCGATGCCGGCGCTGCCGTAGTGCGCATGGTGCGCGCGCAGGTGCTCCAGCAGCCATTGGCCCTGCTGGGCGATCCCGGGCGGCGCGGCTTCCACGCCGTCGCGCAGCGCGCGGGCGATGTGCCCGGGCAGCCAGGGCCGGCCGAGCGCGGCGCGCCCGATCATGACGGCGTCGGCGCCGGTGGCGGCGAGCACGGCGCGCGCCTTGGCCACCGAGTCGATGTCCCCGTTGGCCACCACGGGAATGCGCAGCGAGGCCTTGATGGCCGCGATGGTCTCGTATTCGGCTTCGCCTCCGTAGCCCTGCTCGCGGCTGCGCCCGTGCACGGCGACCAGCGCCACTCCGGCTTCCTGGGCCGCGTGGGCCAGGCGCGGCGCGTTGCGCTGCTCGCGGCACCAGCCGGTGCGCATTTTCAAGGTCACGGGGACCCCCAGGGGCTGCATGGCCCGCACCACGGCGTCGACGATGCGAACCGCCAGGTCCTCGTCCTGCATCAGCGCGGAGCCGGCCCAGCGGTTGCAGACCTTTTTCGCGGGGCAGCCCATGTTGATGTCGATGATGCGCGCGCCGGCCTCGACATTGGCGTGCGCGGCCGCGGCCATCTCGGCCGGATCCACGCCGACCAGCTGCGCGGCCACCGGGCCCGGCTCGCCCTCGTGGTTCATGCGCAGGGCGGTCTTGCGCGAGGCGCGCAGCTCGGCGCGCGAGGCGACCATCTCGCTGACGCAGTGCCCGGCCCCCAGACGCCGCGCCAGGCGTCGCCAGGGCAGGTCGGTGACACCGGCCATCGGTGCCGTGAACAC
>DAIDHU010000363.1 GCA_027451915.1 Thiomonas sp.
CGCTCGACGCCGCGACTCGCGGCGTGCTGTCGATCCTGGCGCCTACACCCTGAGGACGCTGACTACCGCGGCACCAGTATTCCAGGCGCGACGCCGGCGTACAGGGCATCGACCAGTTCGGCGCGGTGCAGCAGCACCGCGCGCTGGTTGATCGAGCCCTTGTCGGTGACCTCGCCGCGGTCCAGTGACGGCGGCTCGGCCAGCACCAGCGCGCGCGCCACGCGCGTGGCGCTACCGGTGCCCTGCTGCCACAAGGTATCCACCAGGCGCTGGAAAAACTCCCGCACCCGCGCATGCTCGAGGATCTGCTTCGCCGGCGTGCCCGGCGGCAGGCCGGCCAGTGCCCGGCATTCGTCCAGGCGCGGCAGGATCAGCGCTCCCAGCTCGTCGCGATCGGGGGCGGTCAGGACGGCATCGAGCACACAGGGCGCGCCCAGCTGGGCAATGCGTGCGCGCAGCGGCCCGCAGCTCACGAAGGTGCCGCTGGACAACTTGAAATCCTCGGCGATGCGCCCGTCGAAGCGCAGGCCGCGCCGCGGATCCTGGGGGTCCACGAAACGCGCGGCGTCCCCGGTGCGGTAGTAGCCTTCCTCGTCGAAGGCAGCGGTCGTCTGCTCCGGGGCGCGCCAGTAGCCTGGCATCACATTGGGGCCGCGAAACCGCACCTCCAGCTTGCCGTCCACCGGCACCAGCTTGAGCTCCACGCCGGGCACCGGCAGGCCGATATGCCCGGACTCGACCTCGGGGCCCAGGGCGAACATGGCCGACGGCGCGGTTTCGGTCATGCCCAGCCCGGTGAGCATGCAGATGCGCTCGCCCAGCTCGGCTTCGCCCAGGGCGTCGAGCTCGTCCCAGACCGCCTGCGACAGCCCGGCTCCGGCGAAGAAAAAGGCCTGCACCCGGGAGAACAGTCGCTTGCGCAGCTGCACGTCCTCGCGCATGGCCGAGGCGATTTCCTCGAAGCCCTTGGGAACGTTGAAATACACCGTGGGCGCGATCTCCCGCAAGTTGCGCAGGGTCTCGCCGATGCCCTGCGGGGTCGGCTTGCCGTCGTCGATGTACAGCGTGCCGCCGTTGTACAGGGCGATGCCCACGTTGTGGTTGCCGCCGAAGGTGTGGTTCCACGGAAGCCAGTCGACCAGCACGGGAGGCTGCTCGCCCAGGAAGGGCATGGACTGCAGGATCATCTGCTGGTTGGCGCACAGCATGCGCTGGGTGTTCACCACGCCCTTGGGGTTGCGGGTCGATCCCGAGGTGAACAGGAACTTGGCGATGGTGTCCGGGCCCACCTTCTCGTGGGTGTGCCGCAGGTCCAGCGGCTGCGCCTGCAGCAGGCTGTCGAAACCCGTGCTCGGGCGCGCCTGCAGCTGGCCGCGCGCCAGCACCACCTCGACCCCCGGGTCGATGACGGCCCGCAGGGCCGGCTCGTAGGCCGCGTCGCTGGCGAACACCAGGCCGGGGGTCAGGGTCTGCACCACATGACGCAGCTTGGCGTAATCCCGCGACACCAGGGCGTAGGCCGGCGAGACCGGCGCGTGGGGAATTCCGGCCAGCATGGCGCCCAGCGCCAGCTGCAGCTGCTCCAGGCTGTTCTCCGCCAGCACCAGGATGGGGCGCTCGGCATCCAGCCCGCGCGCGAGCAGGGCCGTGGCGATGCGGCGCGCCCGCTCGAGCATCTGCGCGTAGCTGATGCGCAGCCACTCGCCGTCGGCGCCCCGGCGCGCAGCGAACAGGCGCTGCGGCGCCAGCCGCGCCCAATGTTCCAGCCGGTCGGTCAGGCGCTGCGGGTACTCGCTCAGGGGCTCCGGCGAACGCAGCACCATCGCGCCATCGGGGCGCCGCTGCATCTCGACCTGCACGCAGCCGCCGATGCGGCAGGCCCGTGCGGGAGGACGCCGGCGCGGCGCCTGCGAGGGGTTGACGCTGGCATCCATGTTCAAGGCTCCTTGCGCACCTTGGCGGCGCGACCGGCCAGAAAGTCCTGCAGGCGTTCCTTGGCCGCATCGTCCCCCTGGGCGATGGCCGCCATCAGCGACTCCACGAACAGCCCCTCGGCCTGCGGCATGCCGGCGATGCGCGGCAGCGCGTGCTGCACCGCGAAGTTCGACAGCGGCGCGTTGGCGGCGATGCGCCGGGCCAGCGCGAAGCCCTTGTCCAGCCCCTCCCCGGCCCCGACCTTGTACTGCACCAGGCCGGCGGCCAGCGCTTCGTCGGCGTCGAGCACGCGCCCGGTGAGCATCATGTCGGTCATGCGCGCATGACCGATGAGCTGCGGAATGCGCGACGAGCCGCCCCCGCCCACAAACAGGCCTCGCTGGCCTTCGGGAAGGCCGAAAATGGCCTGCGCCTCGGCCACGCGGATATGCGCGCTGGCGGCAAGTTCCAGCCCGCCGCCGACCACGGCGCCGTGCAGCACCGCGACCACCGGCGCGCGGCCGAACTGCACGCGTTCGAAGGCGGCATGCCAGGAGCGCGAATGCAGTATGCCCTCCGCGACACTGCGCTCGCGCAGTTCCGACAAATCCAGCCCGGCGCAGAAATGCTCGCCGCGCGCGGACAGCACCACCGCGCGGACCTGCGTCGGCAGTGCGGCGAAGGCCTGGTCGATGGCCGCGATCAGCGCATCGCTGATGGCATTGCGCTTGGCCGGGCGGTCGAGTTCGACATGGGCGATGCCCGGCTCGGGGTGGGAGACGTGAAGCAAGGGTGCGGAGCGGGCCATGGCTGTTTGTTCTATGCCAACTAAAACTTCATGGTAGTAACTATCTTCACCCCAAACTCCCCGGGAAAACCCTGATTTAGAACCTGTTCCTGCCAACGCGCGGGGTGAGGAGCGAGTTTATTATTTGCACTTCTGAACTGTTTTCCCCAAGGCTCGCGCCGCCTGGAGCATTGCATGAACCCCGATGATCTGATCGCCATCGACGTGCACACCCACGCCGAGGTGTCCTGCTGGAATCCCTTCGACAACTATGGCGAGGAGTACGACCGCGCGGCCGACAAGTATTTCCGTTCGGCGCGTCGCCCGACCATCGAGGAGACCGTGGCGTACTACCGGGAAAAGCGCATCGGCCTGGTGATGTTCACGGTAGACGCCGAGACCCAGCTCGGACGCCGGCGCATTCCCAACGAGGAGATCGCCGCGGCCGCGCGCGACAACCCGGACATTCTGATCGCCTTCGCCAGCATCGACCCTCACAAGGGCCGCATGGGAGCGCGCGAGGCGCGGCGCCTGGTCGAGGAATACGGGGTCAAGGGCTTCAAGTTCCACCCCACGGTGCAGGGCTTCCATCCCTACGACCGCATGGCCTGGCCGATCTACGAGGTGCTCAACGAGTACAAGCTGCCGGCGATTTTCCACAGCGGCCATTCGGGCCTCGGCAGCGGCATGCGCTGCGCCGGCGGGCTGCGCCTGGAGTACTCCAACCCGATGCACCTGGACGACGTGGCCATCGCGTTTCCGGACATGCAGATCGTCATCGCCCATCCGTCGTGGCCGTGGCAGGACGAGGCCCTGTCGGTG
>DAIDHU010000364.1 GCA_027451915.1 Thiomonas sp.
GGTGTCCACCCCCGGGGTGATGGTCAGCACCAGTGCGGCGGCACTGAAGGCGAGCAGGGAGGAGACGATGGGGTTCATGACCGGTGCCGGGGTTCGCGCATACGCCCTATTGTGCACGGATCGCGCAGGGCGGGCGCCCCGCTGCGCGGGCCGCGCGGGGGCCGCGGCTCAGCCCCCGGCGCCTGCCACGAAGCCTTGCAGGAGGTTGACCGCGTTGACCCCCAGCTCGGCCACCGCGTAGCCGCCCTCGAAGGTGAACAGGGTGGGCAGGCCGGCGCGCGCCAGGCGCTCGCCGACCCGCAGGTAATCGTCGCCGTGCAGCGTGAAGCCGCTGATCGGATCACCGACGAAGGTATCCAGGCCCATCGGCACCACCAGGGCCTGGGCGCCGAAATCCCGCAAGGCCTGCAGCGCGCGCTCCAGCGCCTGGCTCCAGACTTCGAAGCCGCTGCCCCGCGGCAGCGGCAGGTTGAGGTTGCAGCCCTGCCCGGCGCCGGCGCCGCGCTCGTCGGCGAAGCCCAGGAAGTACGGGTATTCGGTGGCCGGATCGCCATGCAGCGACAGGGTCAGCACATCAGCGCGCTCGTAGAACAGGGTCTGCGTGCCGTTGCCATGGTGGTAGTCCACGTCCAGCACGGCCACGCGCGCGCAGCCGCCGTCGCGCAGCGCCTGCGCGGCCAGCGCCGCGTTGTTCAGGAAACAATAGCCGCCGAAATAGTCGGGTCCGGCATGGTGCCCGGGCGGACGGGTGAGCGCGAAGGCGCCGCGCGCGCCCGCCAGCAGCTCCCGCGCGCAGGCCAGCGCGCAGGCCGCGCCGGCGCGCGCCGCGGCCCAGGTTCCCGCGGTCAGCGGCGTGCCGGCATCGAAGGCATGCTGGCCCAGGCGAGCCGCGAAATGCAGCGTGGGCGCATCCATGCGAAAGGCGTGGCGGTGGCCCAGCGGCCACACCGACGGCAGCGCGTCGCGCTGCGCGTTGCCGGGGTCCAGCGCCACCCAGGCCTGCCAGGCTCCCTGCAGGAAGTCGAGGTAGGCGCTGGTGTGCACGCGCAGCAAGGCCTGCCGCAACGCGGCGTCGTCCACGTCAGGCTCGAGCAGTTCGCCCAGCTCGCGCCGTCGCAGCTCGGCCAGCACATGGTCGAGGCGGTCGGGCAGCTCGTAGCAGGGCACCATGCGCCCGCGGAACATTTCCTGCCGTCCGGCGTGCGCGGCGTGCAGGGGGTTGTGGAAAATCTTCATGCGCGAGGCCTGGGTGGGAACCAGGCATTATCCGGGGCGGCGGCGCGGGTTCAATGGAAATCGCGGGACGCGGTAGGCAGTTCCCCCAGCAGCGGCGTGAGATCGAACAGTCGCTCGGCCAGCAGGCTGCCCACCGCGCCGTCGCTCTGCCAACGCCCGGCCACCGCCAGCAGCCGCGCCCGCAGCAACACCTGGCGCTGGCGCTCGCGCAGGCTTTTCCAGCAAATCACCTGCACCACCCCGGTCTCGTCCTCCAGGGACACGAAGGTGGTTCCGCGCGCCGTCTCGGGTTGCTGGCGCAGCGTGACCAGGCCGCAGGCGCGCGCGCGGCTGCCGTCGGGCAGCGTGGCCAGCTGCGCGGCCCGCAGCCAGCGCGGATGCAGACGCTCGCGCAGGAGCGCCAGCGGGTGCCGGCGCAGGCTCAGGCCGGTGGCGGCGTAGTCGAACACCACGTCCTCCCCCTCCGAGGGCGCGGCCAGGTCCAGCACAGGCTCGGCGGGCGCCGCATCGCGCAGCAGCGGCGGCAGCGCGTGCACCGCGGCGGCCTGCCACACCTGCTGGCGCCGGTGTCCGGCCAGGCTGCGCAAGGCGTCGGCGGCGGCCAGCAGGCGCATGTCGCCGCCCGCCAGCGCGGCGCGGCGCGCCAGGTCCACCGCGTCGAGGAAAACCCCGTCGGCGCGCGCCGCCTCGATGCGCCGCGCCGCCTGCTGCCCGAGACCGCGCACCAGGCGCAGGCCCAGGCGTACGGCGGCACCTTCGATCCGGCTGTCCCAGCGACTGGCCTGCACGTCGGGCGGCAGCACGCGCACGCCGTGGCGCCTTGCGTCCTGCACCAGTTGGGAGGGGGTGTAGAAACCCATGGGCTGGCTGTTGAGCAGCGCCGCCAGGAACTGCGCGGGATGGTGGCGCTTGATCCAGGCGCTGGCGTACACCAGCAAGGCAAAGGAGGCCGCGTGGCTCTCGGGGAATCCGTATTCGGAAAAGCCCTGCACCTGGGCATAGATCTGCTCGGCGAAGGCCGGGTCGTAGCCCCGCTCGACCATGCCGCCGACCAGGCGATCCCGCCATACCTGCAGCGATCCCTTGCGGCGCCACGCCGCCATCGCGCGCCGCAGCCCGTCGGCCTGGCCGGCGCTGAACCCGGCCGCCAGCATGCTGATCTGCATCACCTGCTCCTGGAACACCGGCACGCCCAGGGTGCGCTGCAGCGCCTGGCGCAGCGCCGGGCTGGGGTAGTGCACCGGCTCCAGGCCCTGGCGCCGCCGCAGATAGGGGTGCACCATGCCGCCCTGGATCGGTCCCGGGCGCACGATCGCCACCTCCACCACCAGATCGTAGAAACAGCGCGGGCGCAGGCGCGGCAGCATGCCTTGCTGGGCGCGCGACTCCACCTGGAACACCCCCACCGAGTCGGCCGCGCACAGCATGTCGTAGGTCGCCGGGTCCTCGGGCGGGATGTCCTGCATCGCGAAGGGCCGTCCGCGCGCGGCGCCGATCAGATCCAGGGACTTGCGGATCGCCGTGAGCATGCCCAGCGCCAGCACGTCCACCTTGAGCATGCCCATCGCGTCCAGGTCGTCCTTGTCCCACTCGATCACCGTGCGCCCGGGCATGGCCGCGTTTTCCACCGGCACCAGCTCGTGCAGCGGGTCGCCGCTGAGCACGAAGCCCCCGGTGTGCTGCGACAGGTGGCGGGGAAAACCCAGCAGCGCGCGCACCAGCGCCATCCACTGGCGCACCCCCAGATCGGCGGGGTCCAGTCCGACCTCGAGCAGGCGTTCGGCGGCGATCTCGCGTCCGTCCCACCATTGCACGTTGCGCGCCAGGCGCTCGACGGACTCCGGCGCGAAACCCAGCGCCTTGCCGACGTCGCGGATGGCGCTGCGCGGTCGGTAGGTGATCACGCTGGCGGTCAGCGCCGCGCGCTCGCGGCCGTACTTGGCATACAGGTACTGGATCACCTCCTCGCGGCGCTCGTGCTCGAAGTCGACATCGATGTCTGGCGGCTCGTTGCGCTCGCGGCTGATGAAACGCTCGAACAGCACCTGCATGCGCGCCGGGTCCACCTCGGTCACCCCCAGGCACCAGCACACCACGCTGTTGGCCGCCGAGCCGCGCCCCTGGCACAGGATGCCGCGCGAGCGCGCGAAGCCGACGATGTCGTCGACGGTGAGAAAGTAATGCGCATAGCCGAGCTCGGCGATGAGCGCGAGTTCGTGCTCGATGAGTTCGCGCATCGCCGCGTCGGGGCCGCCCGGCCAGCGCCGCCAGGCCCCCTCGAACACGCGCCGGCGCAGGTACTCGTCGGCCTGCAGGCCTGGCGGCACCACTTCGCGCGGATAGTTGTAGCGCAACTCCTCGAGGGAGAAGTCGCAGCTGTCTGCCAGCTGTGCGCTGCGCTCGAGGAGTTCGGCCGGATAGCGCCGGCCCAGCTGCTCCAGGCCCTGCAGCGCGCGCTCGGCATTGGGTTGCAGCTCCAGGCCGCAGCGCGCCAGCTCACGCCCCAGGCGGATGGCGCACAGCGTGTCGTGCAGCGGCTGGCGCGAGGCGGCGTGCATCTGCACGTCGGGGCAGGCCACCAGCTCCATGCCCAGCCGCCCCGACAGCGCGCGCAGGCGCTGCAGCCAGCGCGCGTCGTCCAGCTCGCGGTGCAGCTCCACGCCCAGCCGCAGCGTGGGGCCGAGGCCCTCGCGCAGCGCGGCGGCCCAGCCGAGCAGCCGCGCATCGTCGGCGCGGCGCGGCAGGCACAGCAGGCCAAGGCAGGCGCCGGGGGGCTGGCTCAGCAGGGCTTGGAGCTCCAGGCGGTAGCTGCCCTTGGGCGAGGCCCGGCGCAATGCGGTGATGAACCGGCACAAGGCGGCGTAGTCGGCGCGGTGCCGCGCCAGCAGCACCAGCACCGCCTCGTGCTCGTGGTCCAGGCGCAGGCGGAACTGGCTTCCCAGCAGCAGTTTCACCCCGAGCTCGCGCGCCGCCACGTGAGCGCGCACCACGCCGGCCAGGGAGCATTCGTCGGTCAGCGCCAGGGCCGCGTAGCCCAGTTCGCCGGCGCGGCGCACCAGTTCCTCGGGATGGCTGGCGCCGCGCAGGAAGCTGAAATTGGACATGCAGCGCAGCGCCGCGTAAGACTGGGACATGACGCCTGCTCGGATTCGTGGGCTCAGGCGAACACGCCGTGCAGGAACCACTGGGCATGCGCTTCGCGCTCGCGGCTGCGAAACACCCACAGCAGGCCGGAGCGCTCGTTGGCGGCCACCCAGTAGTCGCGCGCCACGTGGTGCGTGCCGCCGGCCTCGTCGCGCTGCCACCAGCCGCCTTCGATGCGCTGGGGCCCCAGCAGCAGGCGCAGCTCGCCTTGCCACATCGGCAATCCGCCACGGCTGCGCAGCGGCAAGGGGCGCGGCAGCAGGAAACCCGGGCGCGGCCCGGCGCATCCCGGGCTCTCCATCGCAGCGTTGCGCGGGGCCTCGCCCAGGGCATGCCAGGCCTGCTGCCATTCGGGCCGGTGCTCGGCCAGCACGACCCCTTGCAGCACCTGGCGCGGCCCCAGGCGCGCGGCCACGCGCTGCAGCGCCAGCAGCAGTTCGCGCGACGCACCCGCGTCCTGCGCCGAAACGCCCGGCAGCAGGCTGGCGGTGGTGCCGGCCAGGGGCAACATGTCCTGCAACTCCAGTTCCAGCTCGGTCACCGGGGCCGACAGGCGCAGGTGGGCCAGGTGCTCGGCCAGCAGGCGCGCGAGCTGCTCGGCGCCGCGCAGCGGCAGCGCGGTGCGCATGGCCAGCTCGCCCCATCCGTCGTGGTCGCGCGGTGTGTCGAAGCGCCAGCGCAAGCGCAGCGCGGTGGCACCGGCCTGACGCGCGCCCAGCCACCCTTCCAGTTGCAGCAACAGGCGGCGCGCGCCGAACAGCAGCGCCTGGGCATCCTCCACCCGGGCCGGCAACTCCAGGCGGGCACGAAAGATCTGTGGCAGGCTGAACCAGGCATGCTGCTCGGCCCGCAGGCCATAGGCCTGGTCGATCTGCTGCAACAGCTGCGGCCCGCAACGTCGGGCCAGGCCCTCGCGCGGCAGGCGCCGCACATCGCCCAGCCGACGGCAACCCAGGCGCTGCAGCAGCGCCGCCTGCGCGGCGGCCGCATCCAGGCAGTGCAGCGGCAACGCATCCAGCGCCCGCGCCAGGTCGCGCGGCGGCGCCGGCGCCGGCGCCGCGCGCGCCAGCGCCAGCGCTCCCAGCGCCGTACCAGCCCAGGCCCGGCCGGCGGCCCCGAGTTCGGTCGACTGCGCCTCGATGCGTCGGCGCAGGGCATTCTGGCCGCCGAAAAGGCGCAGGCTGCGCTCGAGCTCGAGCAGCACCGCGCGCTCCAGCAGCACCACGCGCGGCGTGAACTGCAGGCCCCAGACGGCCAGCGCATGCGCGGTGGCCGCGGCCGATGCGGCCGATGCGGCCGGCTCAGGCCAGGCGCAGGCCAGCAACGCGACCCACAGCATGCTCATGCTCCTGCCCGGGCGTCTCGACCACGGCCTGCGCCAGCCCAGCGGGTCGCGAAACCAGCCGCAGCTCCTGCTCATGCGCCGGGCCGCGGCGCTTGAGCACCTGCACGCACAGCTCCCAGGGCTCGCCGGGCCGCGCACGCACGCGCAACGGCGCCGGCGAAGCCTCGGCGCGCGCCTGCTCGGGACGCAGCGCGAACACCAGGGCGCGGCCGTCCTGGGCATGGGCATGCAGGCGGCGCAAGGCCTCGGCACGACAGTTCGGCAGCCACGCCAGCACGGCCGCCGCCCCTCCAGCGCGCAGGATCTGCTCGGCGGCCCACAGGCTCTGGCCGGCGTCGCGGCTGCGCACCCACACCAGTTGCCCGGGGTCGATGCCCTGCTCCCGCAGCCCCGGCAGGTACGGCACCGCCGGCGGACCCACCAGCACCAGCAGGCCCCCCTGTCGCAGCGCGGCGCGCAAGGGCGTGTCCAGCAGGCGCCATTCCAGCAGCGCGGCCCGCGGGACGAGCAACTCGGTCAGGGCACCGCAAGGCCAGCCGCCCCCGGGCAGTTCGGCGTCGAGCCGCTCCCAGCCGCTGCGCAGCACGGGCGCGCCGGCATGCCCGAGATCGGTGCCGCGCCAGACACTGGCGGCGAGCCCGGAAGACAACAGGGAGGAAACGGCGGCGGACATCGAAAGGCCTCGCGAACATCGACGACGCCCGAATGTCCGGGCGGGAAGCGAAGCCTACCGAAAAACTGGATAAAAATACAGTACTTGATCGCCGCGGGGCGGCCGCCCGCCGCCCCGCGGCCCCGCCAGCCCCGCTCAGAGCGGATAGTCGGTGCGCTTGCTCACGGTGCGCAGCGCGAACACCCCCTTGATGCGCTCGACATGCGGCAGGCGCGCGAGTTCACGCTTTTGCACACGTTCATACTCCTGCTGGTCCGGCACCGCGACGCGCAACAGGTAGTCGAAGTCACCGGAGGTCAAGTGGCATTCCAGCACGTCGGGACAGGCGGTGGCGGCCTGCTCGAAGGCCGCCACCGCCTCCTCGGTCTGCGACTCCAGTGTCACCTCGACGAATACCGTGCTGGCGCGCCCCACCGCCTGGGGATCGAGCAAGGCCACGTAGCCGGCGATGATGCCCACCTTTTCCAGGCGTTGCACGCGTCGCAGACAGGCCGACGGGGACAGCCCCACGCGCTCGGCCAGTTCGGTGTTGGCCATGCGCGCATTGCCTTGCAGCAAGGACAGAATACTGCGGTCGAAACGGTCAAGTTCGGTCATCCCAGTAGCCTCCGTTGGAATGCCAGCAATTCTGCGCCTTTAACTGCAAATAATTCGTTGATGAATTGCAGAAAATAGTGTTTTCTTCATGTGATTCTTGATGTCCCCAACGCAATACCTGGATCGTGTTCTGCGTCATGATGGGGCTTGATCGCGGAGGTCGCCCGAACCAGGAGTGCGCAGCATGCTGATAGGAGTTCCCAAGGAAATCAAGGTGCACGAATACCGGGTCGGGCTCACACCCGAGTCGGTGCGTGAACTCGTGCACCACGGCCACGAGGTGCTGGTGCAGGCCGGCGCCGGCGAGGGCATCGGCGCGGACGACGCGACCTACGAGACCGCCGGCGCGCGCATCGCCGCCGAGGCGCCGGAAGTATTCGCCCGCGCCGACATGATGGTCAAGGTCAAGGAGCCGCAGCCGGCCGAATGCCGCATGCTGCGCCCGGGGCAACTGCTGTTCACCTACCTTCACCTGGCGCCCGACCCGGAGCAGGCGCAAGGGCTGCTGCGCAGCGGCTGCACCGCCATCGCCTACGAGACCGTCACCGACGCGCGCGGCCAGTTGCCGCTGCTGGCGCCGATGAGCGAGGTGGCCGGTCGCATGGCCGTGCAGGTCGGCGCGGTGGCCTTGCAGAAGGCCGGCGGCGGGCGCGGCGTGCTGCTGGGAGGCGTGCCCGGCGTGCCCCCCGGCGAGGTGCTGGTGATCGGCGGCGGCACCGTGGGCACCCACGCGGCGCGCATGGCCGCCGGCCTGGGCGCGCGCGTGACCGTGCTGGACAAGTCCCTGCCCCGCCTGCGCGAGCTCGACGAGCTGTTCCAGGGCCGCGCCTGCACGCAATACGCGACCCTGCACGCGCTGGAATCCGCGCTGGAGCGGGCCGACCTGGTGATCGGCGCGGTGCTGGTGCCGGGCGCCGCCGCGCCGAAACTGGTCCGGCGCGACATGCTGGCACGCATGCGCCAGGGCGCGGTGGTCGTGGACGTGGCCATCGACCAGGGCGGCTGCTTCGAGACCTCGCGCCCGACCACCCACGACCATCCCACCTACGTCGAATGCGGCGTGGTGCACTACTGCGTGGCCAACATGCCCGGCGCGGTGGCGCGTTCGTCCGCGCATGCGCTGAACAACGCCACGCTGCCCTTCGTGCTGGATCTGGCCGGCAAGGGCTGGGCCCGCGCCTGCTCACAGGACCCGCACCTGCTGGCCGGGCTGAACGTGCACCGCGGGCATATCACCCACCCGGCGGTGGCCCAGGCGCTGGGCCTGGCTTTCCTGCCGCCCCGCCAGGCGCTGGCGCTGTAGGCGGGCCGCGGGCGGCGGGCGGCTAAAATTCCGCCCGCGCACCGTTGCGCACCCCGCCGTGACCGATTCCAGCTCCGAACAAAGCCTCCTAGATCCCCTGCCCTCGCGCCGCGCCCTGATGGCGCTGGGCGCGCTGCTGGCCGTACTGTGGCTGGGCGTACTGGGCCTGCGCGACCTGGTGCCCACCGACGAAGGGCGCTACGCCGAGATTCCGCGCGAAATGGTGACCACCGGCGACTGGGTCACCCCGCGCCTGGACGGATTCAAGTACTTCGAGAAGCCCCCGCTGCAATACTGGGCCACCGCCGCCAGCTACGAGCTGTTCGGCATCGGCCAGTGGCAGGCGCGCCTGTGGACCGGGCTCAGCGGCCTGTTCGGCATCGCCTTCACCGCCCTGGCCGGCTGCCTGCTGTGGGGGCGCCGCGCCGGGCTGTACGCCGGCGCGGTGCTGGCGAGTTGCGTGTACTGGCTGGCCATGGGCCACATCAACACCCTGGACATGGGCGTGTCGGCCTGCCTCGGCGGCAGCCTGCTGAGTTTCCTGCTCGCCCAGCGCGACGGTGTGTCGCGCGCCGCCGAACGGGGCTGGATGCTCGCCTGCTGGGCTTTCATGGGGTTGTCGCTGCTGTCCAAGGGGCTCATCGGGCTGGCCTTCCCCGGCATGACCCTGGTGCTGTACACGCTGTGGAGCCTGGAATGGGGGCTGTGGCGACGCCTGCACATCCTGCCCGGACTGGCCTTGCTGCTGGCCGTCGCGCTGCCCTGGCATGTGATGGTGCAACTTCGCAACCCCGAGTTTTTCCACTTCTATTTCGTCTACCAGCAGTTCGATCGCTTCGCCACGCCCGACCTTTCCCGCCCAGGCCCCTGGTACTACTTCGTGCCCATCGTGCTGCTGGGCATCATGCCCTGGCTGGGGGCGCTGGCGCCGGCGCTGTGGCGCAGCGGCAGGCGAGGCCTGCGCCCGCCGCCCGACGAAAGCCCCGGCTCGCTGCGCACGCGGCGCGTGCTGGTGATCTGGACGGGTTTCATCTTCGTGTTTTTCAGCGCCTCGCATTCCAAGCTGCCGTCCTACGTGCTGCCCCTGTTCCCGGCGCTGGCGCTGCTGCTGGGCGAATACCTGGCGCGTGCGCGCGAGCGCGCCCTGGGCTGGCAGTTCGCGCTGTGGGCGCTGCTCAGCCTGGCCGCCGGCATCGGCTTCACCCAGCTGTGGCGGGCCGGCACCCACGTGACCCCGGGCGCGCTGTACCAGCGCTTCGGCTGGTGGCTGGAGATCACCGCGGCGCTGGGCCTGGCGGGCTCGCTGGCGGCCTGGCGCTGGGAGCGGCG
>DAIDHU010000365.1 GCA_027451915.1 Thiomonas sp.
GGGCGCGGCCGAAAAAGCCGGTGCCTCCGGTCAGGAGAATCTGTTCCCCTGCCGCATCGTGCGACGCAGAAGTCATGAAGTGGCGCAGGCTAGGACCTTCGGCATGGCGACCGCGTACCCGCCGTCGCGGGAAACGCGCCGACGTGCACCGGCCTGGGGCTCAATTCGACTGCGACAGCACGTGCCAGCGCGCTTCCAGCATTTCGATACGCTTGGCGTCCTCGCGGTGGATGGCACCGTAGTAGTCGCGCTTGTTGAGCAGCCACAGCAGTTCGAAGTGCACGGCCTGCAGCAGGCCCTTCTCGGCGTCGGAGCCGCGCAGCGCATTCGCGGAGAAAATGACCTTGCGGGTCTCGAATCGGGTCAGGTGCACCTGGGCCACGCTGCGCAACGCGGGCAGCGCGTCCATGGACACGCCGCCACCGACCACCAGGTCCAGCCCCTTGTCCTTGCAGGCCTGCGCGGCCTTGACGCAGTAGTCCGTCACTTCGGGGCTGTTGATCGCGTCGCGCGACCAGCCGTGGGAGAGCGAGAAATCGACCCGCCCGAACACCAGGCCCGCCAGGCCTTGCGGCGCCTTCGCGGCATCCGCCATCTCCTGCAGATGATGGAAGGCCGCGAGGGTCTCCAGGTTGAACAGGAACTGCGTGTCCTCCTGTTCTTCCCGGGTGTAGATCTTGTTCTTGGCGTCGATGAACTTGCTCAGCGCATAGGGCGTCTCGATCATCGGCGCGATGATGTAGTCGACACCGATCTGCTTGCTCTCGATCAGGTCGCGCATGGCCTCGCAGCCGCCGATCTTCAGGCCGATCTTGAGATCCGCGCGGCGCGCGATCTCGATCAGGCGCAGCAGTTCGTCGGTGCGGGTGCCCTCGGCCTCGAATTCGGCCTTGACGGCCACATAGCCGAATTCATCGCGGCCGCGCTTGAGAATCTCGAGCATCTTGCGCTCATGGGAATTCATGTTCTTGCTCCTTGGAGTAGGTCGGAAGTGGCAGGCTCTGGATCAGGGCCGAAGGTAGGCAGACACGCGCTCGGCGAGTTCCGGGTCCAGATCGGGACTCATGCGATGCAGCGGGTTGGACTCCATCGCCCCGGTCTCGGTGACCCGGCTGCTGATCTTGGGGAAATAGGTCTGCTCGGGGTCGATGGACACCACGAAGGCGGCGGGTCCATCGGATTCGAACAATTCCTGGAACTCCGCGGTCTGCTCGGCCCCCGGGGCCAGGCGCATCACCGGAACCCCCCATACCGGGAACAGCTTGTCCCAGTCCGGAAGCCCCAGGCCCGTCGAGCGATCGCACCCCACGTAGCGTCCACCGAAATAGCTGCGCTGGGTCATGCGGATCGACGCGTAGCCGGAATCGTCGAACACGAACATCTTCAGGCGCAGGCCATTGATCGCGGCAGTCCCGATCTCCTGCAGATTCTGCGCGAAACCGCCATCGCCCTCGACCAGCACGACGCGTCGGTCGGGATGGGCGAAGGCCGCCCCGATGGCGCCCGAAAGTCCGTAGCCCATCGCGGCCAGGCCCTTGTCGGTCACCAGGATCTGCCCCCGCTTCTGCGAGAACACCTGCATCATCACCGTGAAGGCTCCCCCGCTGCTGCAGGGAATCACGACATCGTCTTCCCGACACAGCGCGGCCAGCCGATCAACGAATACGTAGGGTGAAAAATAGCCGGGCCGGGTCTTGTTGACGGGTTCGATCAAGGGCACGGCCTCGCGCACGCCGCGCGCGTAGCGCTGCCAGGCCTCATGCCCGCCCAGGTCCTGCTCCGCGAGGTAGCGAAGCACCTCGTCGGCATCGCCATGCAGGGCCAGATCCACCCGCGGATGGCCCTTGGAAAGTTCCGCCGCATCGATGTCGACCTGCACCACCTTGCCCGCTGGCACGAAGGCCTGCCAGTTGAAGCCCGTCTGCTGCATGCCCAGGCGGGTACCCAGCGCGACCAGCAGGTCCGATTGCTGCAGGATCAGGTTCGCGCTGCGCTGGCCCCAGGTGTTGGGGCGCCCCATGTACAAAGGGTGCGACGCGTCCACGCGATCGGCGCCATTCCAGGTGGTGGCCACCGGAATACCCATCGCGTCGAGGCGAGCGTGGATCTGCGCGGCGGCCTCTCGCGAGACCCCTCCTCCCAGCAGAAGCAAAGGGCGCTGGGCCTCGCGGATCATGCCAGCCAGGCGTGCCAGCTGCTCGGCACCCACGCGCGCACGCCCCGCGGGCGGGGATGAGGGCCCGAGGTCGCCGAAATCCACGTCACGTGCCTGGATGTCCAGGGGAATCTCCAGGAACACCGGTCCCTTGCGGGCCTCGATGCCTCGGCGCACCAAAGCCGAGAACGCCTGGGCATCGAGGGGTTCATCCATCAGATGAGACACCACCGTGACCGGACGCGCGATGCTCACGCCGTCGATTTCCTGGATGCCACGCTGGCGCAAGGCTCCACGCGCCAGATCGGCGGTCTTGACCTGCCCGCCCAGCACCAGCAGTTCGCGGCTTTCCAGATAGGCGCCCGCCAGCGCGGTCACGATATTGGTCAGACCCGGGCCGGCGGTGACCATGGCCAGCGCCTTGCGACCCGTGGAGCTCTCGTTGAAGTATTCGGCCGCGATGCCGGCGGCCACCTCGTGAATCACCGCATGGCAGCGCAGGCGGCGGCTGAGACTTTCGATGAGGTGCATGATATTGCCGCCCCCCACGAAAAAACAGTCGGTATAACCAAGCTCCACCAACCAGTCTGCAATTTTATCGCTATATTTCATGCAACAAGCTCTTTCACTGCGCCAAAAGTCCCGCGAATATGCGCCGCGGTTGCGGAATCCGCGGGCAACTGGATGCGCTCCACGAAACCGTCGCGATTCACGACGATGACAGCATACCGTCCCTGCTGGTGCTTCTTGTCCGACTGGAATCGGCGCAGGGCCTGCTCCGGATCGATGGCCCCGAGCACGCGGGACAGATCGGGAACCCCCGCGAGCAACTCGCGCACATGGCGCTGCAGCGCCCCGGTTCGCTCGGCGCTGCCGTCGGCCAGGCCGATGCGCCTGGCGAAGTCGATGGCGGCCAGCATGCCCACGCCCACGGCAACGCCGTGGCTCAGGGCGAATCCGCTGGCCCCTTCCAGGGCGTGGCCGAAGGTGTGGCCGAAGTTGAGCAGCAGGCGAATTCCCTGGTCGAATTCATCCTGTTCGATAAAGTCCTTCTTGGTCCGCAGGCTCAGCGAGACCAGGCGGACCAGGGCTGCTGGATCATCGAACACATCCGCGCCGGCCATCAGGCGCAGGTAATGATCGAAGGCCTCGTCACGCGAACAGAAACAGATCTTCGCCGCCTCGCACAGGCCCGCGATGCGCTGCACCCGGGGGAGGGTCCGGCAAAACTCCGGATCGATCAGGATCCGCGACGGTGGGTAGAAATTCCCCGCGATATTCTTGAATTCCCCGACATTGATCGAGGACTTGCCCCCCAGGCACGAATCGACCATGCCCAGAAGCGTGGTCGGACAATACACCCAGTCGATGCCCCGCATGTAGATCGACGAGGCCATCGTGGCCAGGTCCTGCACCACCCCGCCGCCCACGGCCAGCATGCGGCTGCCGCGGGTGGCGCCCTCCCGCCGCAGCGACTCGACGATCTGCGCCACGCTGCCCAGGTCCTTGCGCGCCTCTTCGGCGAGCACGGGAATCACGCCGGCTCGCCGCGCCAGGCTCGGCCAGTGCGCGAGCATCTGCTGGTCGCACACCACATGCAGCGCGGGCTCGGCCCGCAGCAGCGCATCCAGCAGCCCCGCCCCCACCTCGACCGTGTAGTCCCGCAGGGACGAATGCACTTCAAAGGATTCGGACATCGGAAAAACCCAGATCGACCTTGATGAATTGCCCGGTCACTCCCGTGTTCTCGGGCGAGCAGAGAAAGCGCACGGTGCGGGCCACGTCGTCCAGCTCGGCCAGTCTGCCGAACTGGGTTCCCGACGTCACCTTGTCGATCTGGACCGGAGAGAGATTCGCGCGGGTCATGGGCGTTTCGAGCACGCCCGGCAACACCGCGTTGATCAGGTGGCCCTCACGGCCCAGATCGTTCGCCGCCGACAGGACCAGGCCGCGCAGCGCGGCCTTGGTCATGGAGTAGGAAAGCTTGTCCTGCCGGGCCATGTCCTGCCAGATCGAGCTGATCACGCACAGGCGCGAGGGCCTGGACAGCAGGCGTCGATCCAGCAAGAAGCGCAACGAAGCAAGCACGAACGCGCAATTCGCCCGGTACACGCGTTCATGCAAGGCCAGATCGACGTCATAGACACTGTCGTTGGCGTTCATGCCCTGCGCCCAGCACACGGCATCGAAGGGCCCCTGCGCCGCGGCAGCCTCGCCACCGGCCTGGTCGGCCGAATCCAGCGGATCCCAGGCCAGGTGCCCGGCGTCGGCGCGCCGGCTGACCACCACGACGCGCCAGTTCCAGGCGTCGAAGGCTCGCGCGATCGCGCCGCCGATCGCGCCCGTGCCACCGAACAGCAGCAAGGCAGGTGTTCGCTGCATGGCGTTCACGCATTCAGATCCGGCAAGCGGCATTCCAATGGCATCCAATCGACCCTTTGAGCGTCATAACGGTGGAAGTGGTCAGAACGGCGACAGCTCCTGGCTTCGACCACGCTCGCGCGCCACGAAACACGCGGTGGTCTGTCCGATTCTGTAACCGGTGGAATGGTACACGCATACTCCGGCCATCCAGGGTGCTGGGCAGCCTGCCGGAGCCCCGGGAAGCAATCCTCCGGCCCGATCCCGGCCGGGCTCGACACGGGCGCCAGGGCCCCCGGCCGCGGCGCTCGCGAGCTCCGCTACAGTGCCGCCTGGCAGCTCTTGGAAATTCCCATGCATCTCCTTCCCGTGATCCTCTCCGGTGGCGCAGGCTCCAGGCTCTGGCCGGTGTCCCGGCAGAGCCACCCCAAGCCCTTCATCCGCCTGCCGGACGGCCAGAGCCTGCTGCAAAAGGCCTTCCTGCGCGCAGCGGCGCTGCCCGGTGTGCAGCGCATGGTCACGGTGACCAACCGTGAATTCCTGTTCAAGACCGAGGACGACTACCGGGAGGTCGGCACCGCCGGCCTGAGCACCTGCTACCTGCTCGAGCCCTGCGCGCGCAATACCGCGGCGGCCATCGCGGCGGCGGCCCTGCACGCGGCCGCGCTCGACCCGCAAACCCTGCTGCTGGTCCTGCCCGCCGACCATCTGGTGCTCGACCAGGCGGCCTTCGCGCGGGCGGTGCTGCGAGCCTGCGAACTGGCGCAGTCCGAACGCCTGGTGACTTTCGGCATCACGCCCGACGCCCCCGAGACGGCCTACGGCTATATCGAAGCCAGGGGCAGCGAGGTGGCGCGGTTCATCGAGAAGCCCGACGCCCGCACGGCGCAAACCCTGATGGAGTCGGGAAACTTCTACTGGAATTCGGGCATGCTTTGCTTCCGCGCGGACACCATGCTGCGGGAGTTGCGCGAACATGCGCCGGACATCCTCGACGCGGTGAGCGAGGCGCTGGAGCGGGCGCGCGTCGCCCAGGGCGAAGGCTACGAGCAGGTGGAACTCGACCCCGAGGCCTTCGCCCGGGTACGCGAGGATTCGATCGACTACGCGGTGATGGAAAAGTCCCGCCGGGTGTCCGTGGTTCCATGCTCCATAGGCTGGAGCGACATCGGCTCCTGGAATGCCCTCAGCCAGTTGCTGGGCGCCGACGAGCACGGCAACCGCGTGCAGGGCGAGGCCCTGTTGCACGATGTGCAGGGCTGCGCGATCCACGTCGGCGAGGGGCGTCTGGTCGGCGCCGTGGGCATCCGCGACCTGGTGGTGGTGGACACGCCCGACGCGCTGCTGCTGGCCTCGCGCGACCGGGTGCAGGAGGTGCGGGGCCTGTACGAGTCCCTGAAGCAACGGGCCCACCCCGCGCACAAGACCCACCGCACCGTGCACCGGCCGTGGGGAACCTACACGGTGCTGGAGGAAGGCAGGAACTTCAAGATCAAGCGCATCGTGGTCAAGCCCGGCGCCAGCCTCTCGCTGCAACTCCACCATCACCGCAGCGAGCACTGGGTGGTGGTGTTCGGCACGGCGGAGGTGGTCAACGGCGACTCGCGGCGTTTCGTGCAAAGCAACGAGTCCACCTTCATCCCGCCCTGCACCCCCCACCGCCTGAACAATCCGGGCATGCTGGACCTGGTGCTTATCGAGGTGCAGACCGGGCAGTACCTGGGGGAGGATGACATCCTGCGCCTGGAGGATCTCTACGGCCGACCGACCCAGCCCCAGGCCGCCCCCCAGGAGGTCCCGCAGGCGCGGCCCGCGCGCCCGGCGGAACCGGGCTAGACACCCCTCAGGCCAGGGGCACGGCGCCCGTGGCGGAGGGGCCGCCGCAGGCCTGTAGGCGAGCCTGCAGGCCTGCGGCCAGCAGCAGGCCCAGCATGACCACGAAGAACCTCCCCTCGCTCACGTCCATCAGCAGGGAGTTGAACAGACTGCCCACGCCGATGGTCACGAGCACGCCATGCGCGAAGTCGCGGTCGAGGGCGCCCAGGCGCAGGCCCTCACGCCAGGCCGCCGCCGCCAGGCCCAGCAGCAGGAACAGGCCGATCAGGCCGGTCTGCTCGGTGGTGTTGAGGAACTCATTGTGGGGATTCGAGGTATCCACGTCCCGCGGAGCGATGCGGGCGTATTCCACGACCATGCTCCCCGTTCCGTTGCCCACGACCGGGTGGCGGGAGATGATGCGCAGGGTGTTGCGCCAGAATTGCAGCCGCAGGCCCCAGGAGTTCTCGCGCAGCGAACCCTCGTGGGTGGCCTCCACGCGCTCGTACTGACGCAGGTTCTGCAGGCCCTCCTCCATGCGCATGCGCGCGACGGGGAAGGCCGTGAAGGCGATGGCCGCGAGCAGCAAGGCCGTCCCAGCCCCCGCCAGCACGCCCTTCGCGCCCAGGCGCTGGGCTCCCAGAAGCACGATCAGCGCAAGCAGCGCGACATAGCCCGTGCGTGCGATGCCCACGTAGATCACGTCCACGCTCAGCAGCGCCGCCAGCAGCGCGTACAGCCAGCGCCGCCGCCCGGGCTCGAAGGCCATGCGCGCGAAGGCATAGGCGGCGAAGGCCTCGATGGTGCCGAAGTGGATGTGGCCCTGCACGATGCCCTGCGCCAGGCGCGCCGGCACGATCCCGAAAAAGCGCGCGTAGGAAAGCACAGACGCCAGCACCGCGCCGATCAGGAAGGCCCGCAGCGCGCGGGCGCGCCAGCGCGGGTCGCTCAGGCTCATCAGGATCACCGGCAGGAACAGCAACTTGGCATACTTGCCCATCACGCCCCAGGCGTCGGCTCGGGGCGCCTCGCCGTAGGAGGTGGCCAGCAGGAACATGGCCAGCAGCGCGACGGCCCACATCGCGCTCGGGCTGGCGCGCCAGCGTTGCCACTGGCAGCGCCAGCCGCCCGAGGCGACCCAGGCGAGCAGCGCCAGCACGGAGGCGATCGACCCCGTCGCGGTTGGAAGGCTGAGGGTGAAGGCCAGCAGCACGAAGGCCGGACCCACCAGGTTCTGGCGCGGCGGCCGCGCGCGGCATGCCTCGGTCCTCGGGTCCTCGCTCAGGGGTTCCAGTTGCGCCAAGGCTCGGCTCCAGTCCAAAGAAGATCAAGGGTACGTCAGGCGCCTGCTACCGGCCCCGACTCCAGAAGCCCCGGTGCATGCTCAGGCGCGGGCGCCAGGCCTCGGGCAGGCCGGCGTGGCGCCGCCCCAGGCGGTAGCCGAGCAGCTTGCCCAGCGTGCGCAGGGCCGCCACCGGGAGCAGCCACGGCGCGCGGCGAACAAGATAGCGCGCCTCGGACAGCACGAAGCGCAACCCCTCGCCTTCCGGAGCCCCCAACTCGCGCAGCAGCCAGGATTCCTGGGCATGCAGCACGCCGATGTCGAAATAGCGCCGCAGCTCCTGCAGGGCCGTGTAGGCATGGGAATGGAACACGCAGGCATCGCCGACATAGGCGACGGCCAGGCCCTGCTGCAGAACACGCGCCGCCACCACCATATCCTCGGAGCCGATTGCGCGCGCCGGGAAGTTCCCCACGCGCTCGAGCGCGCCGCGCCGGTAGGCGCAGAAGGAATCGGAACTGAAGGCCGCCTTCATGCCCAGGCGGGCGGCGTCCGCCAGGATTCTGCGGGCCGAGGTCGGCGGGTAATTGAACAACCTCGCATGCGCCTCGATGGGCCCCGCGCCCGGCCGCGGGAGCTGACGACCGTAGGCCACCGCCACCTCCGGGTCGTCGAAGGCGCGCAGCAGTCTGCCCAGCGCGCCCGCATCGGCCAGCACCGCGTCGTGGGTGAGATAGACCAGCACATCGCAATCCCCGCATTGCTCGGCCGCCAGGCGCCGCGTGCCGCCGTGGTCGAAATCCCGCGCCTGGATGCGCAGGAGCTCGAAGCCGCACCGCAGGGCGACCTGGTCGCTTCCGTCGGAAGACTCCGAATCCACCACCAGAACACGCTCGGGCCGGCGGGTCTGCTGCTGGATGGCCTCGGCGGCGCGACGCCAGACCTCGCCCCCGTTGCGCACCGGAACGACGAGCGCGACACGCATGCTGGTTTCGGACCCGGACACGGCTCAGTAGGCGTTCTTGTGCAACAGCCCCTTGAACAGGGTCAGCACGATGATCTTCAGGTCCAGCGCGAGGGACCAGCGCTGTATGTACAGCATGTCGTACTCGACACGTCGGCGCATCTTCTCGGGAGTGTCGGTCTCGCCGCGGTAGCCCGATACCTGGGCATAACCGGTGATGCCCGGCTTGACCATGTGGCGCGCGGCATAACTGGGCACCTGATCGATGTAGAGGTGATGGTGCTCGACCGCGTGCGGACGGGGCCCCACCAGGGACATGCGCCCTTGCACGACGTTGAGCAGTTGCGGCAATTCGTCCAGGCTGGTGCGCCGCAGGAAGCGGCCGAAGCGCGTGATGCGCGGATCGTCGCGCGTGGCCTGCGCCAGCTGGCCTTCCAGGGCTTCCTGGTGCACGCGCATGGTGCGGAACTTGTAGATCACGAATTCGCGGCCGGACCAGCCGATGCGCCGCTGACGGAACAGCACCGGCCCCGGCGAATCCAGTTTGACGCCCAGCGCGATGCAGGCCATCAGCGGGCTGGCCAGCAGCAGGAACAGGCTGCCCAGCAGCAGGTCCTCGCCTCGCTTGAGCAGGCGGTTCACGCCCTCCATGGGCGAGACGGAAAGATCCATCAGGGTCACGCCGCCGATTTCGGTCACAGCGTGGTTCAGCAGTTCGTAGCCGTACAGGTCGGGCGCGTAGCGCACGTTGGCCGTGCTGTGGCGCAGGGCGTCGAAAGTGGCTCGCAGATAGGCCTCGTCGCGCAGCGGCACGGCCACCCAGACCTCGTCCACCTGGGCCGCCTCGACATAGCCTTCGAGATCGCGCAGCATGCCGGCATGCTGCAGTCCGGTGGCCTCGGGGAGTTCGCGCACGCCGAACCAGGCCACGATGCGAAAGCCCAGACCCTCCGCACCGGCGGTGAGTTCACGCAGCCGCGCGGCGGCCTCTCCGTCGCCCACCAGGCAGACGGTCCGGATGTTGTAGCCCCGCCGGCGCAGCCAGCGCAGCCCCATGCGCAGCGCGGCATGCGCCAGGGCCAGGAGCACGGCGGCCAGCACGAACCAGGTTCCCACCCACAGGCGCGAATACTGCGCGCCCAGCTTGAGCGCGAACAGCAAGCCGCTGAGCACCAGGAAGCTCATGCCCCATCCCAGCCACAGCAGCCCGATCTCGCGCACGATGTCGCCCGCGCGCCAGGAACGGTAGACCCCGAGCTCGGAAAAGACGAAATAGGCCAGCAACAGCGCGATGACCACGCTCGTCGCCTGCTCCGCATCCAGCTGGGGATGGCCGAATCGGATCCACGCGGCGCCCAGGCCGGAAGCCACGATGAGCAGCGCATCCGCCACGCGTTGCAGCAGGGCGAATTCGCTGGAGAATTCCTTCAGGCGTCCACGTTGGAAGGGCATCGGGGGGGCCGCGGTGTCGCGCCGAGCCGGGGCGTCGGAACACGCCCGCGTGCATGCGCGTTTTGGCAAACCGCAAGCATAGCGTCGCCGGGCGCCCC
>DAIDHU010000366.1 GCA_027451915.1 Thiomonas sp.
GATGGTCACCGCCGACCTGCCGGCCTTCGCGCTGCCGGGCCAGAAGATCAACATCACGGTCTCCGCGGTGGGCAATGCCTCCAGCCTGGCCGGCGGCACCCTGCTGATGACCCCGCTCAAGGGTGCGGACGGCCAGACCTACGCGGTGGCCCAGGGCAGCGTCGTGGTCAGCGGCTACGGCGCGTCCTCCGGAGGCAGCAGCACCCAGGTCAATTTCCTCACCGCGGGCACGGTGGCCAACGGCGCCACCGTCGAGCGCAGCGTGCCGGACGCCTTCAACCAGGGCCCCACGCTCACGCTGGCGCTGGACACCCCGAGCTTCGGCACCGCCTCGCGCATCGCCGAACGCATCAATGAATCCTTCGGCGCCAACACCGCCACGGCGCTCAACGCCGGCACCATCCAGGTGCAGGCCCCCGCATCGCCCGGCGCGCGCACCGCCTTCCTCGGCCGCATGCAGGCCCTGGACGTGAATCCCTCCGAACCCCCGGCCAAGGTGGTCATCGACGCGCGCAGCGGCACCGTGGTGCTGGGCCAGAACGTGACCCTGGGAGCCTGTGCCGTGGCCCACGGCAATCTGTCGGTGAGCATCAACACCAAGTACGAGGTCAGCCAGCCCAACCCGCTGGGCGCGGGCCAGACCACGGTGGTTCCGCAGACCTCCGTGAAGGCCAAGTCAGGCAAGGCCGACCTGCTCATGTTCCGCCCCGGCGTGACGCTCGACGCCGTGGTGCGCGCGCTCAACGCCGTGGGTGCCTCGCCGCAGGACCTGATCGCCATCGTGCAGGCGATGAAACAGGCCGGCGCGCTGCACGCCCAGCTCGACGTGATCTGAGGCCCGCCGCCATGACCTCGCCACTCCTGGGCTCCGCCACCGCGCAGGCCGCCGACAGCCTGTCCTTCCAGGGGCTCAACCAGCTGCAGGCGCTGGCGCAGGCCCACCCCCAGGACCCCGCGACCATTCGCGCGGTGAGTCGTCAATTCGAGGCCCTGCTGGTGCAGCAGTTGCTGAAAAGCGCCAACACCGTCAAGCTGGGGCCCGACCTGCTGGGCGACAGCGGCGGCCCGATGTTCGAATCCCTGTTCAGCCAGCAGGTGGCGGACGTGGTCAGCCAGGGCTCGGGCATCGGCCTGGGCAGTTTCCTTGCCCGCGAGCTGGCGACCCGCTACGGCGCCGGTGCGAAGCCTGGCGACGGCGTCGCAGGCGCGGCCTCGTCGCCCGCCTCGGGATCCGCCGGGACGCTGCCGCATGCGCCGGCTCCACGCGCAGCGGCCGCGGTCGGTCTGCCGGTGGCGCTGCCGGCCGGCGCCACAGGCTCCTCCTTGCATGCCGCGAACGACGCGGCCGCGGCCGGCCCCGGTGGGGCGGAGGAGGAATCGCTGCAGCGCCGGGCCCGCGCCTTCATCGCCGCCATCGCGCCCAGCGCGCGCGCAGCTGCCCAGGCCCTGGGCGTGAGTCCCGTGGGCATCCTGGCGCAGGCCGCGCTGGAGACCGGCTGGGGGCGCCATGCGCCGGGCAA
>DAIDHU010000367.1 GCA_027451915.1 Thiomonas sp.
CGCAACCTGCGCTGCATGCACGACGCGCCGCAGGACGTGCTGGTCGACGCCTACCCCGAGGAGGAGTTCTGGCAGGACCTGCTGAAAGTCACCGGAGGGCAGACCGACGAGGCCCTGGCGCGCCTGGTCATCCGTGCCTCCTCCACCGTGCGGCCCTGGATGCGGCGGCACGGGGTGCATTTCCAGCCCTCGCTGTCGGGCGCCTTGCACACCGCGCGCACCAACGCCTTTTTCATGGGCGGGGGCAAGGCCCTGGTGAACGCCTATTACCGCAGCGCCGCCGAGCTGGGGGTGCAGGTGCGCTACGAAGCCCCCGTCGAGCGCATCGAGCTCGAGGGCCAGCGCTTTGTCGCGGCCTGGGTGGGCGGCGAGCGCATCGCCGCGCGCAGCTGCGTGCTGGCCGCCGGCGGCTTCGAATCCAACCGCGAGTGGCTGCGCGAGGCCTGGGGGCGCAATGAACGCGGCGAGTATCCCTCGGATCAGTTCCTCATCCGCGGTACCCGGTTCAACACGGGCAGGCTGCTGCGCTTCATGCTTGACGCCGGCGCCGACTCCGTCGGAGACCCCACCCAGGCGCACATGGTGGCCATCGACGCACGCGCGCCGCTGTACGACGGCGGCATCTGCACCCGCATCGACTGCGTGTCCCTGGGCGTGGTCGTGAACCGCGACGGGCAGCGCTTCTACGACGAAGGCGAGGACTTCTGGCCCAAGCGCTATGCGATCTGGGGCCGCCTGGTGGCGCAGCAGCCGGGGCAGACGGCCTGGTCCATCATCGACGCGAAGGCCGTGGGGCGCTTCATGCCGCCGGTGTTTCCGGGCACGCGCGCGCACAGCCTGCCCGAACTGGCCCGCAGCCTGGGCCTGCCCGAGCAGGCGCTGCTGAGCACCCTGCACGCCTACAACGCCGCCTGCCGCCCGGGCAACTTCGACCATACGCGGCTCGATGACTGCCGCACCGAAGGGCTGGCTCCGGTCAAGAGCCACTGGGCCCTGCCCATCGACAAGCCCCCGTTCACCGCCTATGCGCTGCGTCCGGGCGTGACCTTCACCTACCTCGGCCTGCGCACCGACGAGACGGCCGCCGTGCGTTTCGGCGGCCGTTGCAGCCCGAACCTGTACGTGGCTGGCGAGATGATGGCCGGCAACGTGCTGGGACGGGGCTACACGGCCGGCGTGGGCATGAGCATCGGCACCGCCTTCGGGCGCATCGCGGGCCAGCGCGCGGCGTGGTCGGCGCAACGGGAGGGCGCGCATGCCAGGGATTGAAGCCGAGGCGGGGTCAGCGCTCCCCGAGGGCCGGACGCCCGCGCATGAGCTCCCCGATCCCGTGCAGGAGGCCTCGCGCATCCTGCAGATCTGCAACGCCTGCCGGTACTGTGAAGGCTTTTGCGCGGTGTTCCCGGCGATGACCCGGCGCCTGCAATTCGACGAGGGCGACGTGGAGTACCTGGCCAATCTGTGCCACAACTGCGGCGCCTGCCTGCATGCCTGCCAGTACGCGGCCCCGCACGAGTTCGCGGTGAACGTGCCGCGCACCATGGCGCGCGTACGCCTGCGCAGCTATGCCCGCCTGGCCTGGCCGCGCGCGCTGGGCGCGCTGTACGCGCGCAACGGACTGCTCGTGGCGCTGGCCCTGGCGGGGGGCATCGCCGGCTTCATGCTGCTGGCGCTGGCGCTGCGCGGCACGCTGGCAAGCCCGCCGGCCGCCGGGGACTTCTATGCCGTGTTCCCGCATGGCCTGCTGGCCTGGGTGTTCACCCTGGCCTTCGGATGGGCGCTGCTCGCGCTGGGCCTGGGCGTCCTGCGATTCTGGCGCGAACTCGAGCCGCAGGCGCCGGGCCCGGCGGCGCTGGGCGAGGCCGCCGGCGCGGTGGCCACCATGCGCTACCTGGGCGGGGGCCACGGCGAGGGCTGCAACAACGAGGACGACGCCTTCTCGCTGGCGCGCCGGCATTTCCACCAGGCCGCCTTCTACGGCTTCGGGCTGTGCTTCGCGGCCACCTCGGTGGCCACGCTCTACCACTACCTGTTGCACCGGGAGGCGCCCTATGCCTACACCAGCCTGCCCACCTTGCTGGGCCTGGTCGGCGGCGCGCTGATGGTGCTGGGCTGCACGGGCCTGCTGGGCCTGAACCTGCGTCGCCACCCCCTGCAGGGCGACCCGGCGCAGCGGCCCATGGACCTGGGCTTCATCGCCTTGCTGCAAGCGGTGGCGCTCAGCGGCCTGGCGCTGGCGGCGTGGCGGGCCGGCCCGGCCATGCCCTGGCTGCTGGCGCTGCACCTGGGGGCCGTGATGGCGCTGTTCCTGACCCTGCCCTACGGCAAGTTCGCGCATGCACCCCTTCGCGCCGCGGCCCTGCTGCGCTGGGCGGTGGAGCGTCGCCGGCCCAGTCACCTGGATTTGTCCGAGGAATGATCCACCAGACCCTGCCCACGGTCGCGCGCGGTCCGCGGACCGCGGGCGCGGCACAAGCCGAAAGAGTCGTCCTCAAGCGACCGTCGACTACCACTGCACGCGGCGCAACGCCGATCGGAGACCTTTCATGACAACAAGCGCAACAGACGTGGCCACGCCCTCCCGGAACGACATCTACCGGGTGGCGCTGGCAAGCATCATCGGTTCGGTGATCGAACAATACGATTACCTGGTCACCGGGATCATCGCCGCCACCGTCTGGGGGGGTGTGTTTTTCAAGCTGCCCAGTCTGGCGGCGGTGTCCGCGGCGATCGCCGTCTACGGCCTGGGCATCGTGATCCGCCCGGTGGGGGCCTTCATCTTCGGCAACATCGCCGACCGCCACGGCCGCAAGGACGCGATGGTCTGGGCGCTGTTGCTGATGGGGGTGAGCACCCTGCTCATCGGGCTGACCCCGACCTACGACTCCATCGGGGTCGCCGCGCCGGTGCTGCTGATCCTGTTCCGACTGGCGCAGGGCATCAGTTTCGGCGCCGAGTTCGGCACGGCCTCGACCTGGGTGGTCGAGCAGGCCGCGAAAAGCCCCAACCGCGCCTTCTGGGGCGCCTGGGTGGGTTTCGCGATCCCCATCGGGCTGCTGCTGGGATTCGGCTCGGTGATCATCGTGCGCTCGTCGATGGCTCCGGCCGAGTTCGTGGCCTGGGGCTGGCGCATCTTCTTCTTCATCGGCTTCGCGGTGGCCATCGTGGGCATCGTGATCCGTGCGCGGTCCATGGACAGTTTCGTGTTCGAGCGTTTCCAGCAGGACCGGCAGACCCTGTCCAGCCCGGCCGCGCAGGTCTGGA
>DAIDHU010000368.1 GCA_027451915.1 Thiomonas sp.
GTGCGCGGCTGCTG
The DNA here is from genome assembly GCA_027451915.1 of Thiomonas sp. Taxonomy (GTDB): domain Bacteria; phylum Pseudomonadota; class Gammaproteobacteria; order Burkholderiales; family Burkholderiaceae_C; genus Thiomonas_A. The sequence continues at coordinate 15 of DAIDHU010000368.1, forward strand.
CCGGCCGCCGACGCCGCCGCGGCGGCCGCCCTGCTCGCGCACGGCGCCACGCCGGGCGCGGCCTGAAGCCCCCGCTGGAGCCCGGCGTGACCGCACCCTACGCCTGCGACCCCGCGCGGACCCGCGGGCGCCGCCACGAGGAGCCGCCGCCGCGCGACCGCAACGACTTCCAGCGCGATCGCGATCGCATCGTGCACTGCGGGGCCTTTCGCCGCCTCGAATACAAGACCCAGGTGTTTCTCAACCACGAGGGGGACCTGTTTCGCACGCGCCTGACCCACAGCCTCGAGGTGGCGCAGATCGCACGCTCCATCGCGCGCGGCCTGGGGCTCAACGAGGATCTCACCGAGGCCATCTCCCTCGCCCACGACCTGGGGCACACGCCCTTCGGGCACGCGGGTCAGGATGCCCTGGCCGTCTGCATGCGCGAGCGGGAGCCGGACGGCGGAGGCTTCGAGCACAACCTGCAGTCCCTGCGGGTGGTGGATCGGCTGGAGGAGCGCTACGCCGCCTTCGACGGGCTGAACCTGTGTTTCGAGACCCGCGAAGGCGTGCTCAAGCATTGCTCGCGGCGCAACGCCGAGCGCCTGGGCGACGTGGGCCAGCGTTTCCTGCAAGGCCTGCAGCCCAGCCTGGAAGCCCAGGTGGCGAACCTGGCGGACGAGATCGCCTACAACAACCACGACATCGACGACGGCATCCGCTCGGGCCTGCTCGAGCTGGAACAGATGGAGGCCGTGCCCTTTTTCGGCGGGCACCTGCACGCCGTGCGCGCGGCCTATCCGGGCCTGAGCGCCAAGCGCGTGCTGGCCGAGACCATCCGGCGCATGATCTCGGCGCTGGTGGCCGATCTGGTCGAGCAGACCGCCGCGCGCATTCGCGACAGCGGCGTGGCCAGCCCGGACGAAGTGCGCGCCGCGCCGGCGCTGGCCGCCTTCAGCAGTCCCGTGCGGGAGCAGCTCTCCCAATTGCAGCAACTGCTGCGCAAGGCGCTGTACCGGCACCCCCGCGTGCTGCGCACCACCACCAAGGCCTCGCGGGTGCTGCGCGAGCTGTTCGCCGCCTATGCCGACGACCCGCGCCTGCTGCCCGTGGAGCACCAGCGCGAGCAGCGCCAGCTGCGTGCCATCGCCGACTACGTGGCCGGCATGACCGACCGCTACGCCATCCGCGAGCACCGCAAGCTGTTCTCCGTGCAGGACTGGTAGCCCGACGCGGCCAAAAAACCACACATTGGGTGTGGCCATTGTCGCTGTCTACGCAATATTTGCCTGAGCAAATATTATGGAGGGCATGAAAGCGATCTCCACCCCAGCCAGCGGCCCCGACGAGGGCGAGCAGGCCGTGCGTTTTTACGACGGATCGAACTACTCCGGCGAGGAGTCGGTGGGTTACTGGATCAAGCAGGCCTACCTGGCGCTCCAGCGCAACCTGGACAACGAAATGCAGGGTTGCGACCTCACCGGCATGCAATGGGGCCCGCTGTGGCTGATCAGCCGCGGCAAGGCCGACACGGTGGCGGCATGCGCTCGCGAGGCCGGAATCGACGCCGGCGCGATGACCCGCATGCTCGACCGCCTGGAGGCCAAGGGCCTGCTCGAGCGCAGCCGCAGCACCCAGGACCGCCGCGTCGTGCACGTGAGCCTGACCGAACGCGGGCAGGAGATGGCCGACCGCATTCCCTATTGCCTGGCCGAGGTGATGAACCACCACCTGCGCGGTTTCCAGCGCGACGAGCTCGACACCCTGCTCGGCCTGCTGAGGCGATTCGTGCGCAACGGCGGCGCCTGCGGCGACGCCACCGCCCCTTCCGACGAACCCCAACCATGAACCTCAAGCCTTTGATGCACCCCTTTGGCTCCGGGCCGCGCCCGGCATGGCGCCTGGCCGCGCTGGCCGGCCTTCTGGCCATGCTGGGAGGCTGCGCCGCGACCGGGTCGAGCCAGCCCCAGGCGCACATGATGGACGGCAAACAGCTCGGGCTGAAGGCCACGGCCGTGGCCTGCCCGACGCAGGACTGGTGGACCCGCTTCGGCGACGCCGAGCTGGACCGCCTGGAGCAGCAGGCCCTGGCCGGCAGCCCGGACCTGCAGCAAGCCCAGGCGCGCGAGCGCGAGGCCCAGGCGGCCACCGGCGTCGCCCACAGTGCGCTGCTGCCCCATGTGGGCGCCGGCCTGTCGACCACCCGCGAGCGATTCAGCGCCAACGGCTATTTCCCGCCGCCCATCGGCGGCAGCACCTTCACCGAGGACCAGCTCACCCTGAACGGCAGCTACGAGCTGGACTTCTTCGGGCGCAACCGCGCGCGCCTGCGCGCCGCCGTGGGCCGGCAGCGCGCGGCCCAGGCGCAGGTTCAGGCGGCTCGGGTGATGCTCACCTCCGACGTCGCCGCCAGCTACTTCCGGCTGGCCGGGCTGGTCGCGCAGCAGCGCGTGTTGCAAGCCAGCCTGGAGCAGCGCCGAAGCATTGCGCGCCTGGTCGGCGAGCGTGCCCGCGCCGGCCTGGACAACACCCTGCAGCAACGCCAGGCGCAGGCGCAGATTCCGCAGCTGCGCGTCGACCTCGATGCCAATCTGGAGGCGCAGCAGCAGGCGCGCCACGCCCTGGCCGCCCTGATCGGCGCCGGCCCGCAGGCCACCGCGGGGCTGCATCCCCACCTGGCCGGGGTGCCGCTGCCCCAGCTGCCCGCGCAGCTGCCGCTCAGCCTCATCGGGCGCCGGCCCGACGTCGTGGCGGCGCGCTGGGAGGTGCAAAGCGCGCTGGCCTCGGTGGCCGAGGCCAAGGCCAGGTTCTATCCGGACATCAATCTCTCGGCCTTCATCGGATTCGACTCCATCAGCCTGAGCAAGTTCCTGAACACCGGAAGCCGCGAGTTCGGGGTCGGCCCGGCCATCGACCTGCCGATTTTCGAAGGGGGCGCGCTGCGTGCGAACCTGCGCGCGCACGATGCCCAGGCCGACGAGGCCATCGACGCCTACAACGCCACCCTGGTCGCTGCCGTGCGCGAGGCGGCCGACGCCATCTCGCAGCGGCGCTCCACCCAGCAGCAGATCCAGGCGCAGAGCCGGGCTCTGAAGCTCGCCAGCCAGGCCCACCGCCTCGCGGGACAGCGCTATGACGCCGGTCTGGGCAATGAGCTGGTGGTGCTGCAGACCCAGGCGCCGGTGCTGCAACTGCAGCAGCTCGGCGTGCGCCTGAAGACCCAGGCCCTGGTGGACGACGTCGCGCTGGTGCGCGCGCTCGGCGGCGGATACGACGCCGCGGGCGGCGCGCCGACCGTCGCCGCCCAGGCCCGCTGAACCCGTACACAACCCCAAGACAACCAAGAATTCCACGGAGCTTCGAATGAGCGCCAATCCGCAATCCAACAACCCGACCCCGAACGGCGATGCCGACGCGAAGGCCGCGCGCCGCCGCAAGCTGATGCTCGGGGCCATCGGCACCTTCGTCGTGCTGGGCGTGATCTACGGCGGCTACCAGTACTGGCAGTCCACGCGCGAGGTCAACACCGACGACGCCTACGTCAACGGCAACCTGGTGCAGGTGACCCCCCAGGTCGGCGGCACGGTCACCGAGATCGGCGCCGACGACACCCAGGTCGTGCGCGCCGGCCAGACCCTGGTGCGCCTGGACGGAGCCGATGCCCGCGTCGCGCTGCAGCAGGCCGAGGCCCAGCTCGGACAGGCCGTGCGCGGCCTGCGCGTGACCTATGCGCAGACGGCGGCCCTGGAGTCGCAGGTGGCGGTGCGCGAGACCGACGTGGCCACGGCGCGCGCCAACCTGGCCAAGGCCGAGGACGCCTTGCAACGCCGTCGCAAGCTGGCTGGAACCGGCGCGGTCGGCGCCGAGGAACTGCGCCAGGCGCAGCTCGCCGTGCAGGAGGCACGCAGCTCCGTGCGCACCGCGCAGAGCGCGGTGAAGGCCGCGCGCGCCCAGGTGGCCGCCAACGAGGCGCAGACCGCGGGCACCGTGCTGGCCCACAACCCGACCGTGCGTCTGGCGGCCGCCCGCGTGCGCCAGGCCTATCTCGCGCTGGAGCGCACCGATGTGGTCGCCCCGGTCAGCGGCGTGGTCGCCCGACGAACCGTGCAGCTCGGCCAGCGCGTCGCCCCTGGCACGCCGCTGATGACCGTGGTGCCGCTCGACACCCTCTGGGTGGACGCCAATTTCAAGGAAACCCAGCTGCGCGAACTGCGCATCGGCCAGCCCGCCAAGGTGGTCGCCGACATCTACGGCAGCCACGTGAGCTATGACGGCAAGGTCGTGGGCATTTCCGCGGGCAGCGGCTCGGCCTTCGCGCTGCTGCCGGCCCAGAACGCCACGGGCAACTGGATCAAGGTGGTGCAACGCATCGCCGTGCGCATCGCGCTGGATCCGGCGCAACTGCGCAAGCATCCGCTGCGCGTGGGCCTGTCCACCGAGGCGACCGTGGACATCCGCGATCACTCGGGCACGCCGGTGATCGGCCTCACACCCACCCAACCGGTGGCGCAGACGGATATGTACGCGGCCAACTGGGCCAAGGCCGACAGGCTGGTGGCGCGCATCATCGCCGAGAACGTCAGCGGCATGCCCGCCCGGGAAGTCGGGTTGCATGCCGGCCGCGGCGCGCGCCGCTGATCGGCGCCGCCACACCGGAGCCGCACCATGACCGACACGGTCGTCATCGAGGAAGCCGCCGCGGGCGCCACGCCCGAGCCTTCCCAGCCCACCCACCTGCAGCCGCTGCGCGGCAGCGCGCTGGTGCTGGGCACCGTGGCGCTGAGCCTGGCCACGTTCATGAACGTGCTCGACACCTCCATCGCCAACGTGTCGCTGCCGGCCATCGCCGGCGACCTGGGCGTGAGTTCCTCGCAGGGCACCTGGGTCATCACCTCCTTTGGCGTGGCCAACGCCATCGCGGTGCCGCTCACGGGCTTCGTGACCCAGCGCTTCGGCGCGGTGAAGGTGTTCGTCACCAGCATCCTGCTGTTCACCTTGTTCTCCTTCCTGTGCGGGCAGGCGCCCAGCCTGCCGGTGCTGATCCTGTTCCGCGTGCTGCAGGGCGCGTCGGCGGGGCCGATGATTCCGCTGTCGCAGACCCTGCTGCTGTCGAGCTACCGCAGCGAGCGCTCGGGCATGGCCCTGGCCATGTGGTCCATGACGACCCTGGTGGCGCCCATCACGGGGCCCCTGCTCGGTGGCTGGATCACCGACAACATCTCCTGGCCCTGGATTTTCTACATCAACGTGCCGGTGGGCCTGATCTGCGCCAGCGTGACCCTGACCATCTACCGCAACCGCGAGACACCCACGCGCAAGCTGCCCATCGACTGGACGGGCCTGGGCCTGCTCGTGGTGTGGGTCGGAGCCCTGCAGGTCATGCTGGACAAGGGGCAGGAGCTGGACTGGTTCGGCTCCACCACCATCCGCATGCTGGCCATCGCCGCCTTCATCGGCTTCGTGCTGTTCCTGATCTGGGAACTGAACGACGAGCACCCGGTGGTCGATCTCAGCCTGTTCAGGATCCCGAATTTCACCATCGGCACCATCATGCTCGCGCTGGCCTACGCGATGTTCTTCGGCTCGCTGGTGCTGCTGCCCCTGTGGTTGCAGGAATTCGTGGGCTACACCGCCACCGATGCCGGGGAGGTGCTGGCATGGGTGGGCCTGTTCGCCCTGGCCATCTCGCCGGTGATCGGGCGCTACGTGCAGTCCGTGGACACGCGCTGGCTGACCACGGTCTCCTTCGCCGTGTTCGCCCTGGTGTTCTGGATGCGCTCGCGCTTCACCGTCGGCGACAGCTACTGGGACTACTCCCTGCCCACGCTGATCCAGGGCATCTCCACGGCGATGTTCTTCATCCCGCTGCTGTCCATCGTGCTCGGTGGCCTGCCCCCGCAGCGCATCGCGGCGGCCTCGGGGCTGTCGAATTTCGCGCGCATCACCGCGGGGTCCTTCGGCACGTCGATCTACACCACCTGGTGGACCAATCGCGCGATCCTGCACCACGTGCAATTGGCCGAGCACATCCAGCGGGGCAACCCGGCCACGGACTCCGCCCTGAGCCTGGCCAGTCACCTGGGACTGAGCCACCAGCAGGCCCTGAGCCTGCTCGACCGCCTGGTGCAGCAACAGTCCTACACCATCGCGGTGGACGAGATGTTCCGGCTGAGCGCCTGGCTGTTTCTCGCGCTCATCGTGCTGGTCTGGCTGGTCAAGCCCACGCACAACGGCGCCAAGGTGGACGCCAGCGCCGCGCATTGAGGGTGGCCCCGATGCATGCTCGGATCCCGGGTTAGGATCCGCGCATGCTCGAAGAATCCTCCACGCTGGTGCTGTGCATACGCCACGGCGAAACCGACTGGAACGCCTCGCGGCGCATCCAGGGGCACACCGACATCGACCTCAATGCCCGTGGCCTCGCGCAGGCCGCGGCGCTGGCGCGGGGGCTGGCCGGACAGACCCTGCATGCTCTGTACAGCAGCGACCTGCGGCGTGCGCGCCACACCGCCGAGCCGCTGGCACGCGCGCGGGGCCTGTCCCTGTGCCTCGAGCCGGCCTTGCGGGAGCGCGCCTTCGGCAGTTTCGAGGGGCGCAGTTTCACCGAGCTCGAAGTCGTGCACGCCCAGGACTGCGAACGCTGGCGCAGGCGCGACCCCGACTGGGGCGCCCCCGGAGGGGGTGAATCCCTGTTCGCCCTGCGCGAGCGCGTGCACGGCGCCCTGCTGGCCATCGCACGGCGCCATCGCGGGCAGACCGTGGCGGTGGTGACCCACGGCGGCGCGCTCGATTGCCTGTACCGCATCGCCACCGGGCAGGACATGCTCGCGCCGCGCACCTGGGAGCTGCGCAATGCCGCCATCAACCGCCTGCTGGTCAGCGACGACCATGTAGGCCTGGTGGGGTGGAACGATTGCGGGCACCTCGACGAGGCGCTGGACGAAAGCGGAGCCTGAGCCCCCGCGGCCCTGGCGCCGTGGGGAAACGGGGCGGCTCCAGTCAACCCGGGCGCATCTCCCTCCTTCTGCAAGCCATTCCCCCACGCTGCTTGGGCCCAGCGGAACTTTCCGTGCGCGCGGCGCTCTGATCCTTTGGTCAGAGCCCGGAGCTTGCGCGCAGCGGC
>DAIDHU010000369.1 GCA_027451915.1 Thiomonas sp.
CGGCAGCAGGCGCCAGACCAGGGCCTGACGATCCAGCGGCGAGCGCGCGCCGAGCTCGGCGTTGCCCAGCACGGCGCGGCAGATCTGCCACACGAAGCGCGAGGGCAGTTCCACCCGCGTGGCGGCGCTGATGCCCAGGGCCTGCGCCTGCGCGACCTTGAACCACTCGCCGGCTCCGTTGCTCTGCACCAGCACCAGCTCGGACTCCAGCGGAGCCAGGGGCCAGCGCTGCTGGCAATGCAACAGCAGCTCATGCAGGGTTTCCAGGCGGTTGCCGTGCAACACCAGCAGCCCGTGCGGGGGCCGCCCGGGGCTGGCATCGGGCTGGGGGGAGGGCTCGGCGGGCAAGGCGCGGGGGCGAGGGTTCGGGAGCGGCGGGCGAGGCCCAGGCAGTGTAGGCGCTGCCGGGCCAGGAAAGCCCGGAGCCGGGAATCCATCGAAAATTTCGTTCGATATTACACAAACCATTCGTTGGATTTCGGAATGAAAGATTCCTAAATTGGCATGCACTGCCTTTGCGGCATCCCAACTTCCCGGCCATGATCGACAAACTCTGGAACCGCGTGTTCTCCATCGGCGAAGCGCTGCACGACCCGCAGGCGCATCCCGCCGGCGACACGCAGGTTCGCTCCACCACCTGCTACATGTGCGCCTGTCGCTGCGGCATCAACGTGCATGTGCGAGACGGGGAAGTGCGGTTCATCGAGGGCAATCCGAACCACCCGCTGAACAAGGGGGTGATCTGCGCCAAGGGTTCGGCCGGGATCATGAAACAGGTGTCGCCGGCGCGCCTGAGCCGTCCGCTGCGCCGCAAGCCGGGCTCGGAGCGCGGGGCCGGGGAATTCGAACCCATTTCCTGGGACGAGGCCTTCGCCCTGCTGGAGCAGCGCCTGGGACATTTGCGCGCCACGGATCCGAAGCGTTTCGCACTGTTCACCGGGCGCGACCAGATGCAGGCCCTCACCGGATTGTTCGCGCGCGAGTTCGGCACCCCGAACTACGCGGCGCACGGGGGCTTTTGCTCGGTGAACATGGCCGCCGGCATGATCTACACGGTGGGAGGCAGTTTCTGGGAGTTCGGCGGCCCCGACCTGGAGCGCGCGCAACTGTTCGTGATGATCGGCACCGCCGAGGACCACCACAGCAATCCCCTGAAGACCGCGATCTCCGAGTTCAAGCGCCGGGGCGGACGCTTCCTCTCCATCAATCCCGTGCGCACCGGCTACTCGGCGGTGGCCGACGAGTGGATCCCCATCCGCCCGGGCACCGACGGCGCGCTGTTCATGGCGCTATTGCACCTGCTGCTGGGCCGGGAGCGCTTCGATCGCGACTTCGCCGTGCGCTACACCAATGCCGCGCAACTCGTGCGCGTGCAGCCGGGCCACCCGCAGGACGGCATGCTGCTGCGCAATCCCGACGCCGACGAGGGTTCGCCCGACGCGCCGCTGAATTTCTGGTGGTGGGACGAGGTCGCGCAGGCCCCGGTGCCGGCCTGGAGCGAGGGCGCGCGGCCGGCGCTGTGGGGACGCCACACCATGCCCGACGGAACCCCCGTGGCCACCGCGCTGCAATTGCTGCGCGAGCAGACCCAGGACTGCACGCCGCAATGGGCCGCGGGGATCACCGGAATTCCCGCCGCGCGCATCGAGCGCCTGGCCGAGGAGATGGCGCATTGCGCGCTGGACCAGGCCTGGGACGAGCCACAGCCCTGGACCGACTGGTGGGGCCGCGAGCACGCCAGCGTGCGCGCCCGTCCGCTGGCCTTTCACGCCATGCGCGGCCTGGCCGCGCATTCGAACGGTTTCCAGACCATCCGCGGCCTGGCCGTGCTGATGAGCCTGCTGGGCACCATCGACGTGCCGGGGGGATTCCGCCACAAGCCGCCCTATCCGAAGGAGATCCCGCCCAGCGTTCGCACCATCAGCACCTGGGAACAGGTGCGCCCGAACACCCCGCTGCCCGCGGCCCCCCTGGGCTGGCCCACCCGCCCGGCGGAGCTGATGGTGGACGAGCAGGGCCGACCCATGCGCATCGACAAGGCCTTCTCCTGGGAGCATCCGCTGGCCGTGCACGGGCTGATGCACAACGTGATCACCAACGCGTGGCGCGGGGACCCCTACCCCATCGACACCTTGATGATCTTCATGTCCAACATGGCCTGGAACTCGTCGATGAACACGCAGCGTGTGCGCCGCATGCTCAGCGACCGCGACGCCTCCGGCGAGTACCGCATCCCCTTCCTCGTGGTGGCCGACGCCTTCCACAGCGAGATGACGGCCTTCGCCGACCTCGTGCTGCCCGACACCACCTACCTGGAACGGCACGACGCGATGTCCATGCTGGACCGCCCGATCTCCGAATTCGACGGCGCCATGGATTCGGTGCGCGTTCCCGTGGTGCCTCCGCTGGGCGAATGCAAGCCCTTCCAGGAAGTGCTCATCGAGCTGGCCTCGCGCCTGCGCTTTCCGTCCTTCACCCAGCCCGATGGAAGCCGCAAGTACGCCGGCTACCCGGAGTTCATCGTCGGCTACGAGACGGCGCCCGGCTCGGGCATCGGCTTTCTCAGCGGCTGGCGCGGTGCCGACGGCTCCCGCTCGCTCAAGGGCGAACCCAATCCTCGGCAATGGGAACAGTACGCCAGCCACGACTGCGTGCACCTGACCCACCTGCCCCAGGCGATGCGCTACATGCGCGGAGCGAACCGCGACTACCTGCGCTACGCCCGCGAGCAGGGCTGGCGCAAGCTGGATCTGCCGGCAGTGATCGCGATCTACAGTGACATCCTGCAGTCCTTCCGGCTTGCCGCGCGGGGCGAGGGCGAGGGGCGCCACCCGCCGCAGCACCTGCGCGACAGGGTGTTCGAGCACTTCGATCCGCTGCCGCGATGGAGCCCGCCGCTGGAACAGCAGGTCGTCGACCTGGAAGCCTTCCCGCTGGCCGCGGTGACCCAGCGTCCGATGGCCATGTACCACGCCTGGGACTCGCAGAATGCGTGGCTGCGCCAGATCCACGGCCACAACCGCCTGCACCTGCACCCGTCCACGGCGCGCGCCGCCGGCATCGAGGACGGCGCCTGGATGTGGGTGGAGTCCCCCTGGGGCAAGGTGCGCTGCCTGGCGCAATATTCCGAAGCGGTCGAGCCTGGAACCGTGTGGACCTGGAATGCCATCGGAAAGGCCGCGGGCATGTGGGGCCTGGAGCCGGGAGCCGACGAGTCGCGCCGAGGATTCCTGCTCAACCACGTGATCACCGACGAATTGCCCGGCGGCCACGGCCCCCTGTCGAACAGCGATCCGGTGACCGGACAGGCCGGCTGGTACGACCTGCGGGTGCGCATTCGTCCGGCGCGCGCCGACGACACCAGCGCCGACGCCGAGCCGGCCCGTTACGCCAGCGTGCACGGCGAGGCGCTGCACCCGGTGCGCGAGGACCTGCAGCCGCTGGCGGCGCAGCGGACCTGGCCTTCGCACGAGGCTCCGCCGGCGGCTCCGGGCCAGTTGCGCGCGTCCGGCACCGCGCGGCGCATCCTTCAGTACATGGCCGGGGCCCGCAGGCGCCCCGAGACGACTCGCGAAGCCACCACCGAACT
>DAIDHU010000370.1 GCA_027451915.1 Thiomonas sp.
GAGTATCCCAGCGTCAGCCCGGCCGACCTCATGCAGGCCATGCACGACTCGATCCGCCGGGTCAACGACCAGATCTACCGCGCCGCGCGCAAGGACCCGCGCTACACCGGAATGGGCACCACCCTGGTCGCCGCCGCCTTCACCGGCCAGGTGGCGGTGATCGCGCATGCCGGCGATTCGCGCGCCTACCTGTTGCGCGACGGACGCCTGCGGCGCATGACCAAGGACCACTCCCTGTTGCAGGAACGCATCGATCTGGGGCTGCTCCAGGCCGACGATCCCGCGGGCGACTCCATGCGCAACCTGATCACCCGCGCGCTGGGCGTGGACCCCTTCCTGGAGCCCGAAATCGGCGTGCACGGCCTGCGCGACGGCGATCTGGTGCTGTTGTGCTCCGACGGGCTGAACGATATGGTCGACGACGCGAGCATCGAACAGACCCTGCGCGAGCATGGGGATGTGCCCGACAAGGCGGCCCGGATGCTGGTGGAGCACGCCAACGCCGCCGGGGGACGCGATAATATCTCCGTCATCCTGATCGGACTGCGCCTTGGTGAGCCGCCGCGCGGCGCGCGCTGATGCCGGTCCTGCCGCCGCCGGTTCGTCCGGCCATCCCATCCACGAGGTAGTCCGCCATGGCCAAGCTGGTCATTTTTCTCGATGACAAGGTGCTCAAGGAAGTGGCCTTGAACAAGGACCGCATCACCCTGGGACGGCGCCCGCACAACGACGTGGTGATCGACAACCTGGCGGTCAGCGGCGAGCACGCCGTGCTGCTGCGCGAGGGCGAAGGCTACGTGGTGCAGGACCTGGGCAGTACCAACGGCTCCTACATCAACGGCAAGCCGGTCAAGCGCGCGCCCTTCCGCGAGGGCGACAGTCTGGACATCGGCAAGTACACCCTGCGCCTGCTGTCCGACGCGCGCGCGTCGGCATTCGCGGGTTCGCGCTTCGCGCCTTCGGGCTACACGCCTTCGGGCTACACGAGCACCAGCTCGCGTGCCGGGGCGGCCACGGCCGCGGGCACGCAGGTCTCCGACACGACCTCGCGCTCCACGCAGTACCAGGAGCTGGGCGGTGCGCCGCTGAAGCTGCGGGTGGTCAACGGCAGCTCGGCCGGGGCCGAGCTGGCGCTGGACAAATCCCGCACCACCTTCGGCCAGCGCGGTGTGATGGTGGTGGCCATCCAGCGCAACCCGCGGGGCTACGAACTTTCACAGATCGAGGGCGACGAGCGGGTGCGCATCAACGGCACCGCGCTTGGCGTGGTGCCCGTGGTGTTGAGCGCCGGCGACGTGATCGAGATGGCTGGCGGCACCCGCGTGCAGCTGCTCAGCGCCTGAGTGCCGGGACCCTCCCGGGGCGCGCGGCCGGCGCCCCGCGGGCGCCGGCCCGGTCGCGGGGGCTTCAGCCGCCCACGCGCATGACCTTGAGCATGTTCGTGCCGCCCGGGGCGCCGATGGGCTCGCCGCAGGTGATGGCGTAGCTGTCGCCATGGGCGAGCACCCCGATCTCGCACAGGCGCTGTTCGGCCTGGCGCAGGGCCTCGTCGCGCTCACTGGAGAACACCATGTGCAGCGCGCGCACGTTGCGGTACAGCGCCATGCGTCGAACCGAGGCCTGGCGCGGTGACAGCGCGATGATGGGCATGCGCACGCGGTGCCGGCTCATCCACAGCGCGGTGGAGCCCGATTCGGTCAAGGCGGTGATGGCGCGGCAGCCCAGGTGGTGCGCGGTGAACAGCGCGGCCATGGCAATGGACTGGTCGATGCGCGTGAAGGTCTGGCCGATGAAATCGGCCTCCAGCTTGAATTCCTCGAATTTTTCGGCTTCCACGCAAATGCTGGCCATGGCCTCGACGGTCTCGACCGGATAGCGCGCCGCCGCGGATTCGGCCGACAGCATCACCGCATCGCTGCCGTCGAGCACGGCGTTGGCCACGTCCGACACCTCGGCGCGCGTGGGAACGGCGTTGGAGATCATCGACTCCATCATCTGCGTGGCGGTGATGACCAGGCGGTCCATTTCGCGCGCGCGCCGGATCATGCGCTTTTGCAGCGCCGGGACCGCCGCGTTGCCCACTTCCACGGCCAGGTCGCCGCGCGCGACCATGATGCCGTCGGAGGCCAGCAGGATCTCGTCCAGGTGCGGGATGGCCTCGGCGCGCTCGATCTTGGCGATCAGGCCCGGGCGATGGCCGTAGGCCTCGCCGGCCACGTTGGCCAGCTGGCGCGCCATTTCCATGTCGGTGGCGCTTTTCGGAAAGGACACCGCCACGTAGTCGGCCTGGAAGGACATGGCGGTGCGGATGTCGTCCATGTCCTTGGCCGTCAGCGCGGGCGCCGTCAGGCCGCCGCCCTGCTTGTTGATGCCCTTGTTGTTCGACAGCTCGCCGCCGATCACCACGGTGGTGATGATGCGCGTGCCCTGCACCGCGTCCACCGTCAGCACCAGCAGGCCGTCGTTGAGCAGCAGCCGGTCGCCGGGGCGCACGTCGCGGGGCAGGTCCTTGTAGTCCAGTCCCACGCACTCGTCATTGCCCAGCTCGCAGGAGGCGTCGAGGGTGAAGCGCTGGCCGGGCTGCAGCTGGATCTTGCCGTTCTCGAAACGACCGACACGGATCTTCGGGCCCTGGAGGTCGGCCATGATCGCCACCTCGCGGCCGCAGCGCGCCGCGGTCTCGCGCACCAGCGCCGCGCGGTCGATGTGGTCCTGCGCCTTGCCGTGGGAGAAATTCAGGCGCACGACGTCGACCCCGGCGCGCAGCATGCGCTCGAGGATTTCCGGGGAGGAACTGGCGGGACCGATGGTGGCGACGATCTTGGTGGCTCGGGACATGGCGGGCAAGATGGTGGGATGGGGCGGTTGCGCCGCGGGGCGGCGCCCGCGGTCGCAGCCAGTGTAGGCGCTCGCGACCTCCCCCGGATGACAGGGGCGCCGCCCGCGGGCCGGGCTTGACGCCGCGCAGCGCGACTGCCTAGTTGCGCGGGACCTCGATGCGCCGGATCACCGGAGCATGTTGCAGCACATCGAGGATTCGTGCCACCCCGGGGTTGCCCGCAAGCCCGGCCGCCTCGGCCAGCGGGCCGAAGTTGCGCGCGGTCTGCGGTGCGTACAGCCAGAAGGCGTGCGCCGTGTAGCGCGCCAGGTCCATGGCCTCGCGCTCGCGCCCCAGGCGCAGCAGCACGATCATGCGACGCGACAGCAGGCCGGGGTCGCCCCAGACATGGGAGGAGCGCTCCAGCAAGGCCAGTTCCCGCAGCAGGCGCGCGCGGTCGTCGTCGGGGGCGGGCAGGACGGAAGCCGCATCGGGGAACTGGGCCAGCGGCAGGAAGAACCAGTCCTTGCGCATCGCCAGCTGCCGCAGGACCAGGCCGCTGCTGGCGTCGGCGGCGTAGATCATCGAGGTGCGCACGTAGTCGACCTGCGCCTTCGCCGTCAGGGCCAGCCCGAGCACCGCCGCCGCCAGCACAGGCAGGCGCGCCGCGGTGCCGGCCGCGGGGCCTTCGCGGGCCCCGGAGTCCGTCTGGGCCGCGCCTTCGGCCCAGCCCAGCAGGAAGGCGAAATCCAGCAGGAAGTAGGCGTACCACAGCGGGTATTCCACCAGGCTGTGCAGCCCGAGGAAGGCGCAGCCCAGCAGCGGGGCGAGCGCCGCGCGCCGGGCGCCGGATCCCTGCGCGCGGCGCCGCCAGGCCCCGGACACGCGCCACAGCCAGGCCAGGCCCAGCGCCAGCGCGGGCAGGGTGCCGACCATGCCGGTCTCGGCCA
>DAIDHU010000371.1 GCA_027451915.1 Thiomonas sp.
GCGCGACTGGGTCACGCATGTGGAGGACACCTTCTACATCATCGGCACGGTGGCCGGCCCTCATCCCTACCCGATGATGGTGCGCGATTTCCAGCGCGTGATCGGCGACGAGTGCCTGGTGCAGATGCCGGAGCTGGCGGGGCGCCAGCCGGACGCCGTGCTGGCCTGCGTGGGCGGCGGCAGCAACGCGATGGGCATTTTCTATCCCTACATCGAGCATGCGCAGGTGCGCCTGATCGGCGTGGAGGCCGGCGGCGAGGGCCTGGCCAGCGGTCGCCACGCGGCCTCGCTGGGCGCGGGCAGGCCGGGCGTGCTCCATGGCAATCGCACCTACGTGCTGCAGGACGAGGCCGGACAGATCGCCGAGACCCATTCGGTGTCGGCGGGCCTGGACTACCCCGGCGTGGGCCCCGAGCATGCCTGGCTGAAGGACAGCGGGCGCGCCGAGTACGTGGCGGTGACCGATTCGGAGGCCCTGGAGGCCTTCCACCGCCTGTGCCGCACCGAGGGCATCATCCCGGCGCTGGAGTCCAGCCACGCGCTGGCCCAGGCCATGAAGATGGCCCCCGGCATGCGCTCCGACCAGCTGCTGCTGGTGAACCTGTCGGGGCGCGGGGACAAGGACATCGGCAACATCGCCGACCTCACGCAGGCGGAGTTCTACTGCCGGCCGTCTTGCAAGGGGCGACCGTGAACCGCATCGCGACCACCTTCGCGCGCCTCGCGCGCCAGGGGCGCAAGGCCCTGATCCCCTATGTGACCGCCGGGGACCCGGCGCCCGAGACCACGGTGCCGCTGCTGCACGCCCTGGTGGGCGCCGGCGCGGACATGATCGAGCTGGGGATTCCCTTTTCCGATCCCATGGCCGACGGCCCGGTGATCCAGCGCGCCAACGAACGGGCGCTGGCACGCCGGGTCAGCCTGCGGCAGGTGCTGCAGTGGGCGCGCGAGTTCCGCGCCACCGACCCCGAGACCCCGCTGGTGCTGATGGGCTATGCCAATCCCATCGAGCGATTCGGGGTGGAGGCCTTCATCGAGGCCTGCGCCGGCTGCGGCGTCGACGGGGTGCTGGTGGTCGACTACCCGCCGGAGGAAGCCGGCGCATTCGCCCAGCGCCTGCGCGCGGCCGGCATCGAGCCGATCTTCCTGCTCGCGCCCACGTCCACCGTGCAGCGCATGGAGCAGGTCGACCGCCTGGCCGGCGGCTACGTCTACTACGTCTCGCTCAAGGGCGTGACGGGCGCCGCGCACCTGGACGTGGCCCAGGTGTCGCGGCGCGTGCAGGAGCTGCGCCGCCACGTGCGTCTTCCCCTGGCGGTGGGCTTCGGCATCCGCGATGCGGCTGGCGCCGCCGCGGTGGCCGCTTGCGCCGACGCGGTGATCATCGGCTCGCGCATCATCGAGCTGATGGAGCAAAGCAGCGGCGGCGACCAGGCGCAGGCCGCCGCCTCCGATTTCCTGCGCGAGGTGCGCGCGGCCGTCGACCGCGCGGCCGCGTCCGCCGGCAACCCGGCATTCGAGGAGGTTTCCCGATGAGTTGGCTCGAAAAACTGCTTCCCCCGAAAATCCAGCCCTCCGAGGCCGGCAGCCGGCGCCAGATGCCCGAGGGCCTGTGGCTCAAGTGCCCCTCCTGCGAGACGGTGCTGTACAAGACCGATCTCGAGCAGAACCAGTACGTGTGCCCCAAATGCGCGCACCACATGCGCATCGGCGCGCGCCAGCGCCTGGACGCGCTGCTCGATGGCGAGGGGCGCTACGAGATCGGGCAGGAGGTGCTGCCCATCGACGCGCTGAAGTTCAAGGACAGCCGCAAATATCCCGAGCGCCTGCGCGAGGCGCTGGAGACCACCCAGGAGACCGATGCCCTGGTGGTCATGGGCGGCGCGATCCAGAGCGTTCCGGTGGTGGTGGCCTGTTTCGAGTTCGAGTTCATGGGCGGCTCCATGGGCTCGGTGGTGGGCGAGCGTTTCGTGCGCGGCGTCGACACCGCGCTGGAACAGAAGGTGCCCTTCCTGTGTTTCACCGCCACCGGCGGCGCACGCATGCAGGAGGGCCTGCTCAGCCTGATGCAGATGGCCAAGACCAACGCCGCGCTGGCTCGCCTGGCCAAGGCGCGCATTCCCTATGTGAGCGTGCTCACCGACCCGACCATGGGTGGGGTTTCCGCCTCCTTCGCCTTTGTCGGTGACATCGTGCTGGCCGAGCCCAAGGCGCTGATCGGCTTCGCCGGGCCGCGGGTGATCGAGAACACCGTGCGCGAGAAGCTTCCCGAAGGTTTCCAGCGTTCCGAATTCCTGCAGCAAAAGGGCGCGGTCGACCGCATCGTCGACCGCCGGGAACTGCGCGGCGAGCTGGCCCGCATGCTCGCCATGCTGCAGCGACAGCCCGCCGATGCCGTCGTCGGCTGAGCGCGTCGCGCCGGCCGCCCCCATGGAGCAGTGGGGGCTGCAGGACTGGCTGGAGCATGCGCAGCGCCTGCACGCGCAGGCCATCGAGCTGGGGCTGGAGCGGGTGCGGCGCGTGCGCGAGGCCATGGGCCTGCGCCTGGATGCCGTGGTGTTCACCGTCGGCGGCACCAATGGCAAGGGTTCCACCTGCGCCTTCATCGAACAGGTGCTGCTGGCCGCGGGCTATCGCGTGGGCGTGTATTCCTCGCCGCACCTGGTGCACTTCGAGGAGCGCTGCCGCATCGGCGGCGCCCCGGTCGACGCGGGCGCGCTGCCGGCGCACATGCTGGCGGTCGAGCGCGCGCGCAGCGGCCTGCAGCCGCCTGTGCCCCTGACCTATTTCGAATTCACCACCCTGGCCATCCTGGACCTGCTGGCCGCCTCGCGCCTGGACGCCGTCGTGCTGGAAGTCGGCATGGGCGGGCGCCTGGACGCGGTCAACCTGATCGACGCCGACTGCGCGGTGGTCACCGGCGTGGCGCTGGATCACATGGAATTCCTCGGCCCCGACCGCGAGGCCATAGGTTTCGAGAAGGCGGGGATTTTCCGTGCCGGACGCAGCGCCGTGGTGGCCGACCCCGATCCGCCGCGCAGCCTGCTCGACCATGCCGAGGCGCTGGGGCTGCGCCTGTGGCGTGTAGGGCGGGATTTCGGCTGGAGCAGCGCCGACCGCCAGCAATGGGACTACCTCGGCCCGACCCGCAGGATCCCCGGCCTGGCCTACCCGACCATGCGCGGCGTGCGGCAGCTGCGCAACGCCAGCGCCGCGCTGGCCGCGCTGGAGGCGGTGCGCGAACGCCTGCCGGTGAGCGCGCAGGATGTGCGCCTGGGCCTGGCCCAGGCCGAGCTTCCCGGGCGTTTCCAGGTGCTGCCGGGCCAGCCGGCCGTGGTGCTCGACGTGGCCCACAACCCGGAAGCCGCCGCCGTGCTCGCCGAAAGCCTGGACGCGATGGGGTATTTCCCGAATACCCATGCGGTTTTTGGGGCCATGGCGGACAAGGACATCGCGGGCATCGTGGCGGCGCTGGCCCCGCTGGTGCAAGCCTGGCATCTGTGCGACCTGCCCACGCCACGCGCAGCCACCGCGCAGCATCTGCGCGGCCTGCTGCCTGCCGGGGCGCGCGCCTCCTGCCACGAGTCGCCGCGCGCCGCGCTGGCCGACGCGCTGTCGCAGGTCCAGCCCGCCGATAGAATCGTGGTTTTCGGCTCCTTTTTCACGGTCGGCGACGTGCTTGCGCAACGCGCGCAGCGCTCCGGCGCCTCCTGAACCCGTCCGGCCCCCGGGCGGGGTCCGCCGAAGCCGCCTGCCCGCCGAGTCCATCACATCCATGAAATTGCCCGGAAAGCGCGCCAAGGAAAGCTCCCGCGCCGGCGAGTCCGTCGCGCGCCAGGCGCAGAGCGAGGAAGCCTTGCGCCTGCGCGCGCGCAGGCGCCTGATCGGCGCCGTGGCCCTGGTGCTCACGGGGGTGGTGGTGTTTCCGCTGATATTCGAGACCCAGCCGCGCCCGGTGGCCTCCAGCATCGCGCTGATCGTGCCGCCGCAGAACCAGGCCAGCGCGGTGGCGCCTCCCCTGGCCGCCGCGTCGCGCCCGGGGCCCGTGGCCCCGTCGGCGCCGGGCGTGCCCGGCTCGACGGCGCCGGCGCGGGTCCCGGCGCCAGCACCCTCGCCAGCACCGGCGCCCGCACCGGCGCCAGCGCCAGCGCCAGCGTCGCGCAAGACCGCCCCGGCGCAGCCGCAAGCCAGGGTGCAGCCGTCCACCGCGCAGGCCGCGCCAGGCCAGCCGGCCGCCAGGCCCGCTGCCCAGGTCGCGCAGGCGCGCCAGGCGCTGGCCGCGCTGGAGGACAAATCTCCGTCGCAGATCTCCGCCGCCCAGGCCGAGCGTGCCGCGACGCACCAGGCCGCGCCCGGCGCCCCGGCGAACGATCGATTCGTGGTGCAGGCGGGGGCCTACGCAGATGCGGCCACCGCGCGCGAGGTGCGCCGGCGCATCGACGCCATCGGCCTGCACAGCTACACCCAGGTGGTGGACACCCCGGCCGGCAAGCGCGTGCGCGTGCGGGTGGGCCCCTTCGCCTCGCATAGCCAGGCCGAGCACGCGCTTGCGCGTATCCGCTCCCTGGGTATTTCCGCTGCCGTGCTGAGCCTGTGAACATCCTGGACTGGCTGTTGCTCGCGGGGCTGCTGCTGTCGGCCCTGGTCGGATTGCTGCGCGGTGCCGCCTACGAGCTGATCGCGCTGGGCGGCTGGTTTGCCGCCTTCGTGCTCGCCCACCTGTACGCCGCCTGGCTGGGCGCCTACCTGCTGGGGGGACTGGTGCAGCAGCCCGGGCTGCGTACCGCCCTGGCCTTCGTGGCCTGCTTCGTGCTCGTGCTGCTGGCCGCCGGCGTGCTGGCCACGCTGGCGCGCCTGGTGCTGCGCTCGAGCGGACTGGGCATGCTCGACCGCAGCCTGGGCGCCGTGTTCGGGGTGGCGCGCGGCGCGCTGGTCATCGTGCTCCTGGCGCTGGCGGCCGGCTACACCCAGCTCCCAGCCAGCCAGGTGTGGAAAGGCTCGCTGCTGGCGCCGCTGGCGTCGTCGGGGGCGGCGCGCGTCGCTCCCTGGCTGCCCCTGGATCATGTGTGGGGTCGTCCCGCGTGGGCGCAGGCCCCATGGGGGAATGCCCGGCCCGGCCTCGAGGCCCTTCTTCCCGCGCCGGGCTCGAGCCTGCCCGCGGCCCGGGCGCGCTGATCCCCGCGCGTCCATTCGTCTGCCTGACCCTGGAGTACCCGAATCATGTGTGGAATCGTCGGCGTGGTCTCGAAGCAGCCCGTGAACCAGATGATCTACGACGCGCTGCTGCTGTTGCAGCACCGCGGCCAGGACGCGGCCGGAATCGTCACCGGACAGGGCGGCAAGCTGTACATGCAAAAGGCCCGCGGAATGGTGCGCGACGTGTTCCGTACGCGGACCATGCGCGCGCTGCCGGGCGATTACGGCCTGGGCCAGGTGCGCTATCCCACCGCCGGCAGCGCCGATAGCGAGGAGGAGGCGCAACCCTTCTACGTCAACGCCCCCTTCGGGCTGGCGCTGGCGCACAACGGGAACCTCACCAACACCGATACCCTGCGCAACGAGCTCGCGGGTGCGGACCACCGGCACATCAACACCGGCTCCGACTCGGAAGTTCTGCTCAACGTGCTGGCGCGCGAACTCGACCTGGTCTCCGACGGCCTGCCGCTCAAGCCCGAGGACCTGTTCCGCGCGGTGCGCGGCGTGCACCGTCGCGTGCGCGGTTCCTACGCGGTGGTGGTGCTGATCGCCGGGCACGGGCTGCTGGCCTTCCGCGACCCCTTCGGCATCCGGCCCCTGTGCGTGGGCAGCAGCGAGGCCGACGGCGTCATGGTGGCCAGTGAATCCGTGGCGCTGGAGGGCAACGGTTTTCGTCTGCTGCGCGACATCGCGCCGGGCGAGGCCTTGTACGTGGACCTGCAGGGCGGCATGCGCTTCGAGCAGTGCGCCGAGGCGCCGCGCCTGAATCCCTGCATTTTCGAGTTCGTGTACCTCGCCCGTCCCGATTCGGTGCTGGACGGCATCTCGGTGTACCAGGCGCGCCTGAACATGGGCGAGACCCTGGCGCAGCGCGTGATCTCGGTGATGCCGCCCAGCGAGATCGACGTGGTCATCCCGGTGCCCGAATCCAGCCGCCCTTCGGCCATGCAACTGGCGTGGAAACTGGGGCGTCCGTACCGCGAGGGTTTCGTGAAAAACCGCTACGTGGGGCGAACCTTCATCATGCCCGGGCAGGCGGTGCGCAAGCGCTCGGTGCGTCAGAAGCTCAACGCCATCACCCAGGAATTCGACGGGCGCAACGTTCTCCTGGTGGATGACTCCATCGTGCGCGGCACCACCTCGCGCGAGATCGTGCAGATGGCGCGCGAGGCCGGAGCGCGCAAGGTGTACCTGGCTTCGGCCGCGCCCCCGGTGCGCTACCCCAATGTCTATGGCATCGACATGCCCACCGCGGCCGAGCTGGTCGCGCACGGGCGCGACGTGGAGGAAATCCGCCGCCTGATCGGCGCCGATGCGCTGATCTACCAGGACCTGGAGGCGATGAAGCGCGCCGTGCGCCGGGTGCGAGCCGACATCGAAACCTTCGAGGCCTCCTGCTTCGACGGCTGCTACATCACAGGCGACGTGGACGCCGCGCTGCGCGGCGCGCGCGCCTCGGGTGGCGACTCTCCCGGCGGCGGCATGCTCGCGCTGCAGGGCCAGAGCCAGGAGGAGGCGCAGCCATGACATCGCGCGCCGACGACTCCCGCGAGGCACCGAGCGCCGGCGCCGACTCGTCCTCCTGGCATCCCGACACCGTGGCGGTGCGCGCTTCCGTGCCGCGCACCGCCTATGGCGAGCACAGCGAGGCGTTGTTCCTGAGCAGCAGCTTCGTGCAGCAGGATGCGGGCAGCGCCGCCGCGCGCTTCGCCGGGGACGAGCCGGGCTTCATCTACTCGCGGTTTTCCAACCCCAGCGTGGCGGCCATGGAAACCCGCCTGGCGGCGCTTGAAGGCGCGCAGGCGGCGTTGGCCACGGCCAGTGGCATGGGGGCCATCACCCTGCTGATGCTGGGCCTGTTGCAGGCTGGCGACCACGTGGTGTGCTCGCGTTCGGTGTTCGGCTCCACCATCAAGCTGATCGGCGACATCTTCGGCAAGTTCGGGGTGCAGACCAGCTTCGTCTCGCAGACCGACGTGCAGGAGTGGAAAACCGCGATGCGCCCGGGGCGCACGCGCCTGCTGTTCGCCGAGACGCCGAGCAACCCGCTGACCGAGGTCTGCGACATCGCCGCTCTGGCCGCGCTGGCGCACGACGGCGGGGCGCTGCTGGTCGTGGACAACTGCTTTTGCTCGCCCGCGCTGCAGCGTCCACTGGAATTCGGCGCGGACATCGTCATGCACTCGGGCACCAAGTTTCTCGACGGCCAGGGCCGCACCCTGGCCGGTGCGCTGTGCGGCACCCGCGAGCTCATCGAGGGATGCCTCCTGCCCGTGCAGCGCAGCGCGGGCATCAGCCTGTCGCCCTTCAATGCCTGGGTCGTGCACAAGGGCATGGAGACCCTGGCGCTGCGCGTGCAGGCGCAAAGCGCGCGCGCCCTGGAACTGGCGCTGTGGCTGCAGCAGCAGCCCGCGGTGGCTCGCGTGCACTATCCCGGACTGGTGTCGCATCCCCAGCACGCGCTGGCCATGAAGCAGCAGTCGGGGCAGGGCGGCGCCGTGCTGTCCTTCGACCTGGCCGCCGACGGCCCGGAACAGGCGCGCGAGCGCGCCTTCGCGCTGATCGACGCCACGCGCCTGTGCTCGATCACGGCCAATTTCGGCGATACCCGCACGACCATCACCCATCCGGCCAGCACCTCCCACGGGCGCCTCAGCGAGGCGCAACGCCAGGCCGCCGGCATCGGCCAGGGGCTGATCCGCATCGGCGTGGGCCTGGAACACCCGACGGACCTGCAGGCCGACCTGGCGCCCGGCCTGCGAGTGGCCGGCGATTGATCCAGGCTTCCAGCATCCAAGCTTCGCGCACCTCATGACCTCGACTCCGGTACGTACCCGCTTCGCACCCAGCCCGACCGGCTTCATCCACCTCGGGAACATCCGCTCGGCCCTGTACCCCTGGGCCTTCGCGCGTCACCACGGCGGTCAGTTCGTGTTGCGCATCGAGGACACCGACACCGAGCGATCGACCCAGGCGGCGGTGGACGTGATCCTGGAGTCCATGCAGTGGATGGGCCTGCACTACGACGAGGGCCCCATCTACCAGATGCAGCGCATGCCGCGCTACCGCGAGGTGCTGCGCCAGCTGGTCGAGGCCGGGCATGCCTATCCCTGCTACATGAGCACCGCCGAGCTCGATGCCCTGCGCGAGCGCCAGATGGCGGCCGGGCTCAAGCCGCGCTACGACGGCACCTGGCGGCCGGAGCCGGGCAAGACCCTGCCCGCCGTGCCGCCGGGCGTGCAGCCGGTGCTGCGCTTTCGCACTCCCGCCCACGGCAGCGTGAGCTGGATGGACCGCGTCAAGGGCCAGGTGAGCTTCGACAACGCCGAGCTCGACGACCTGGTGATCGCGCGACCCGACGGGACCCCGACCTACAACTTCTGTGTCGTGGTCGATGACATCGACATGCGCATCACGCATGTGATCCGCGGCGACGACCATGTCAACAACACGCCGCGCCAGATCCACATTTTCCGCGCGCTGGGCAGCGAGCCGCCGGTGTACGCGCACCTGCCCACGGTACTCAACGAGCAGGGCGACAAGCTGTCCAAGCGCAATGGCGCGAAGAGCGTGCTGCAGTACCGCGACGAGGGCTACCTGGCCGAAGCCATGGTCAACTACCTTGCCCGCCTGGGCTGGTCGCACGGCGACGACGAGTTGTTCAGCCGCGAGCAGTTCGTGCAGTGGTTCGACCTCGATCACCTCGGTCGCTCGGCGGCGCAGTTCGACGGTGAGAAGCTCAAGTGGGTCAATGCCCAGTACCTGCGTGCGCTGGAGCCGCAGCGCCTGGCGCAGTTGCTGCGCCCCTTGCTCCAGGGGCTGGGCCTGCGCGAGCAGGGCGTGAGCCTGGAGGCGGCCGCGCTGCTGCTGCGCGAGCGCGCATCGACCCTGCTGGAGATCGCCGAGCTGTGCGCGATGTTCTACGCCGAGCCGAAGCCCGATGCCCAGGCGCTGGAGCCGCTGCTCACACCGCAGGTGCGCGAGGCGCTGCGGGCCCTGCTGGCGAAGCTCGAGCAACTGCCCCAGTGGGACGCCGCATCGGTGGGCTCCGCGCTCAAGCAGGTGCTGGGCGAGCACAAGCTGAAGATGCCCCAGCTGGCCATGCCCCTGCGTCATCTGGTCACCGGGCGGGGGCAGACGCCCTCGGTCGACGCGGTGCTGGCGCTGTTCACCCGCGAGACGGTGATGGAGCGCGTGCGCGCCGGGCTCGAAGCGCCGGGGCCCGGCAACCCCGGCGGGCAGACGGCCTGAGCTGGCTGAAGCCGGCCTGTGGCGCTGATGCCACGTTTCGGGTTACAATTACAGAGTGCGCCCGAGGGGAAGTCCCCGCAGATGTCTTCCGGGGACGTGTTCCGGTGAAGTGTCCCGGGGATGTGTTCCGGGGATGTGTTCCGGGGATTTCGCAGGATGAAAATCGGGTCGCGACGGGCAAGTGTACCTGGATGCGTGGGGTTGTCCATACCCCGCACCCGGGAGGGGCTACGGCCCCGCATGGCCGTTCCGCGACCTTCCCGCGTGGCGCTGGCAGGTCCGCGCCTCGTGTCGCGCGGGGTCGGGCCGATGATGTTTCTGGCTTTTGAAAAGGGCGAGCCGTGGCGAAAACGACGACTACTACGCGCAAATCCGGGGATGTGGACACCAGCGAATCGGTGAGCACCAAGCCCCAGGCGTCCAAGCAGGCCCCCAATCCCTGGGATCTGATGATGGAGAACGCCGCGGAGGTCGCGTCGACCTTTCGCAAGCGTCCGCAGGTGAAGGTGTCTTCGCCGTGGCGTGAAGGTTTCGGGCGTCCCCTTTCGCAGCGCTCGCGTGAAATCTACGAGCACATCACGGCCAACAAGACGCGCCTGAAGCAGAAGTGAGGCGCCGGGGCCGTCGCGGCGGCCCCGCTCAGCGCATGCGAGCCAGGGCCTGGGCACATTCGTGCACCAGCCCCGGGCCGCGGTAGATCAGCCCGCTGTACAGCTGGACCAGATCTGCCCCGCAGCGGCGTTTTTCCAGCGCATCGGCGGCGTCCATCACGCCTCCGGCGCCGATGATCGGGTAGGCCGGGCCAAGGTGCTCGCGCAGCAGCGAGATCACCCGGTTGGCGGCTTCGCGCAGCGGGGCGCCGCTCAGGCCGCCGGCCTGCTCGGCGTGGGCCAGGCCTTCGACTCCGCGGCGCGAAAGGGTGGTGTTGGTGGCGATCACGCCGTCCATCCCATGGCGTACCAGCGCATCGGCCAGCGCATGCACCTGCGGGGCCTCCAGGTCCGGCGCCACTTTCAGCAGCATGGGAACGCGCCGACCCTGCTCCTGGGCCAGGCCTTCGCGCACCTCGGCCAGTCCGCCCAGCAGTCCTTCCAATGCGTCGTCGCTTTGCAACTGGCGCAAGCCCGCGGTGTTCGGCGAGGATACGTTGACCGTGACGTAGTCGGCATGCTCATGCACGGCGCGCAGGCAGCTTGCGTAGTCCTGCAGCGCCGACGCGATGGGCGTGGCGGCATTCTTGCCGATGTTCAGCCCCAGGGGGACCTCGCGGCGGCTGCGGCGCACGTTGCGCAGGAAGGCTTCCAGTCCCAGGTTGTTGAATCCCATGCGATTGATCAGCGCGCGCGCCTGGGGCAGGCGGAACATGCGCGGGCGCGGATTGCCGCCCTGCGCCAGCGGAGTGACCGTTCCGACCTCGATGAAACCGAATCCCAGCGCGGCGAGGGCGTCGATGGCCTCGCCGTTCTTGTCCAGCCCGGCGGCCAGGCCCACGCGGTTGGGAAATTCCAGGCTCAGCAGGCGCACGGGATCGATCACCCGCGGTTGCGCGAGCAGCAGGCTCAGGCCGCACTGGTGCATGGTGCGCAGCGCACCCAGGCCGAGGTGATGGGCGGCTTCGGGTTCGAGCCGGAACAGCAGCGGGCGGATCAGCGCGTATGGCAGGGGCATCGCGAGGCAGGGCTGCAAGAGCCGATCGGAGCAGCGGCGATA
The DNA here is from genome assembly GCA_027451915.1 of Thiomonas sp. Lineage (GTDB taxonomy): Bacteria > Pseudomonadota > Gammaproteobacteria > Burkholderiales > Burkholderiaceae_C > Thiomonas_A. The sequence continues at coordinate 11,158 of DAIDHU010000371.1, forward strand.
ATAAGGGCTTTGTCTTCCCAGGCCACGCGCTGCGACTCGGCGCGCGCGCTCTCCCCTCGAATCCCCCCTTATTTTCCCGGCAGGCTCGCATGACCCAGGACGAACTCAAACAGGCTGTGGCGCAGGCGGCGCTGCGTTTCGTGGTGCCCGGCGCCGTGATCGGCGTGGGAACCGGCTCCACGGTCAACCATTTCATCGATGCGCTGGCGGGAATCCGTGAACGGGTGCGCGCGGCGGTGTCGAGTTCGGAGCGCAGCACCGAGAGGCTGCGCGCCCATGGCATCGAGGTGCTGGACCTCAACGAGGTGGGCGCGCTCGAGGTCTACGTGGACGGAGCCGACGAGATCGACCCGGGCGGAGCCATGATCAAGGGCGGCGGCGGCGCGCTCACCCGCGAGAAGATCCTCGCCGAGGCCGCGCAGCGATTCGTGTGCATTGTCGACGCCAGCAAGCTGGTGTCCGTGCTGGGCAGCTTCGCGCTGCCGGTGGAGGTGGTGCCGATGGCGCGCGAATTGGTGCGCTCGCGCCTGCGCGATCTGGGCGGAGAGCCTCGCTTGCGCGAGGGCTACCTCACCGACAACGGCAACCAGATCCTCGACGTGCACGGGCTGCGCATCGAGCATCCGGCCGAACTGGAAAGCCGCCTGAACCAGATCCCCGGGGTGGTCACGGTGGGGCTGTTCGCGCGCCGCGGCGCGGACGTCGCGCTGGTCGGCACGCCCGACGGCGTGTCGCAGCGCGACTACGCCTGAGCTTGCCGCGCCAGTGTTCCCGGACACTAGAACTTGAACCCTGGCGGAGCTCTGGGATCCGGCGGCGGCGCCACCGAGGGCTGCGGTGGCGAGGCCCTTCCCGCCGGCCCCGGCGCGGCTGCGTTCAGCCCGGGTGCCGCGGCGGCGTTGCCGGTCAGCGGTTGGGGGATGGGGAAGCGGTAGTCCTTGGGCAGCTCCGAATGCTGCGGATAGCCGGCGGAATCCAGCGCCTGGTTCCACGCGCCGGCGTTGAAGCCCGGCGAGAGCCTCACGCCGGCCACGCTGAGCAGCGGAACCTGCAATTGGGGATCGAAGGCCTTGAAGGCCTGGGCGTCCTGCGGGGACACGATGGTCTTTTCGCTGTAGGGCACGCCGCGCTGACGCAGCAGCTGGATGCCGTCGTCACAGGCCTTGCAGCCCGGCGCCGTGTAGATCAGCACCGGAGCCTGCTGCTCCAGCTTGCGCAGCTGCGGGGGCAGCTCGTCGCCGGTGCCCGGCGAGGGCTCGCGCCGTTGCGCGCGCTGCCCGCTGAGCAAGGTGGCGTCCCCGGAGGATGGCGGCACGTCGGTGAAGGTGACGCTGCCGTCCGGCCCGACCACCTTGTAGACGGCCCAGGCCGCGGGCGCGGCGCCCAGGGCCAGCGCCAAGCCGAGCACGAGCCCGGGTGCCAAGCGCAAGACGTTTCGCATCACTATTGCCTCCTGTGGTGCCGGCGTCGCGCGACCCTGCCGGGGCCCGGCTCCCCCAGGGGCTCAGGCTGTGCCGCCGATGCGCCGCTTGCGCAGCAGCGCATCGATGGTCGGGTCGCGTCCGAGAAACGCGCGGAACGACTCGATGGTATCGCGGCTCGAGCCCACCCCGAGGATTTGCTCGCGCAGGCGCGCGCCCCACGCGGCCTCGCGCCCGGCGTGCTGCTCGAAGTCCTCGTGCAGCTCCGCCGCGAGCATCTCGCCCCACAGGTAGCTGTACAGGGTGGACGGATAGGGGGCGTCGAACACGTGGTGGAGGGTGTGGTAGTGCCGCGAGAAGTCCGGCGCGGGCACGGGGTTGAACTCGCGCTCGATCCGCGCGGCCGCCTCGTTGATCGCCCTCGGCGTGAACTCGCGCAGTTCGTGGTGTATGGTCAGGTCGAACATCGCGGCCCGGACTTCATGCAGCAGCAGGTAGGCGGCCAGGGGTTCGCCGGGGCCTGCCTCGCCCGTGCCCGGCCGCAGCCCCGGCAGCTCGAGCTTGGCGGCGAATTGCTCGACGAACTGGCTGGGCCACTCGACGGCGTCCGTCTCCAGCCAGGCCAGGCCCGCGACCCAGGGCTCGTCGACCTGGGTCAGCAGCGCGTGCAGGCAATGCCCGAATTCGTGGAACAGCATGCCTACCTCGCCGGCGTCCAGCCGCGCCGGACCCGCGCCGCCGAGGCGGTCGAAATCGCACAGCAGCGCCACTGCCGGCAGGTGCGCGCTGCCATCGGGGCCGCGGCAGCGATTGCGCAACGGCGCCGCGCAGACCTCGCCGCGCTTGCCCTCGCGGGCATACAGATCGGCGTACAAATGCCCCACCAGGCTTGCGTCGGCCGCCTCGACCCGCCACAGCCGCACGTCCGGATGCCATGCGCGGGTCGGCGACTGCTCGACCATGTGCAGCCCGAACAGGCGCCGCGCCAGCTCGAACATCGCCTGCGTCGCATCGGGCTCGTCGACGACCTGGACGAGCGCTCCGGGCCGTGGCGATGCGTCCGCCTGCGCCTGTTTCATCTGCTGGCAGGCGAAGATCACGTCCCAGGCCTGCAGCTCCGGCAGGCCCAGATGCCGTGCCGCGAACTCGCGCAGATCCCGCAGTTCGCGCTCGGCCCGTGGCAGCGCCCGCTGCGCGATCTCCCGCAGGAAGCGCTGCACGCGCCCGGGGCCACCCGCCATGGTTGCGTCGAGCGCGTACTCGGCGTAGCTGTCGTAGCCGGCGATGCGCGCGAATTCGAATCGCAGCGCGAGGATCTCCGCCATGTGCGCCGAGTTGTCCAGGCGCGGCAGGTCGAATTCGCTGGCTCGGGTCACATAGCCCTGGTACAGCTGCCGGCGCAGCGTGCGGTCCTCGCCATGGGTCAGCACGGCGTCGCAACTGAAAGGGCGCAGGGTGAACACATGGGTGGTGCCCAGCGGCAGGCCGTGGCCGCAGGCCTGCTGCTCGGCGGCCTGCTCCAGCGCGGCGGCCAGCGAGACCTCCGGGATGCCCCGCAACTGCTGCGGCCCGACGGCCAGCCTGAAGATCTCGTGCGACCCGTAGGCCTTGTCGGTGAAGGCCGTGCCCAGCTCCAGCAGGCGCTGCTCGATGGCGCCCATGCGCGCGCGAGCTGCCGGGTCCAGCGTGGCACCGCCGCGGCGCAGTTCGCTCAATGCCAGATCGACGATGCGCCGGCGCGCGGCCGGCAAGGCCGCGAATCCGGGCGAATCGCGCAGCGCCAGGTAGCGTGCCAGGCGCCCGGGGTCACCGCCGAGCTCGCTCCACATGCGGCCCAGCTCGGGCTGCAGGCTCTGCTGCATGGCGCGTAGCCCGGGCTGGTCCAGCACGACGCAGAGGAAGTCGACCAGGCTCCAGATGCGCTGCACGGCGTCATTGCACATCATCTCGGGGGCCACCACGTTGTCCCAGGTGGGGGCGTCCGGACGCGGGCCGCGGAAGCACCGGTCGTGGACCTGGCGCAGCCGCGCGAGCAGGCCACGCAGCGTGCGCTCCAGGTCCTCGGGTCGCAGTGCGCCGAAATCGGGAAGGTCCTGCGCGCTCAGCAGGCTGGTCGCGGCGCTGGCGGGTGACGACGCGAGGTCGGCGGGCCGGGGATCCTGGGGTTGGGGGGCGGAGGGAGCCATCGGGGATCGCGGTGGGCTGCGCGGCTTGCGCGGGAGCCCCGATGCTGCGCCCGCCGGGCGCGGCGCGGTGTTAGCGCGCCCTTCGTGGGTCGTTGCTCAACCGGCCATGCCCTGGTGGCGCAGCAGCGCGTCGATGCTCGGATCCCGCCCGCGAAACGCGCGGAAGGACTCGATGGCGTCGCGGCTGCTGCCGCGCGCCAGGATCTCGTCGCGGAATCGCGCGCCGGTGTCCGGATCCAGCACGCCGTGCTCCTCGAACTGGGCGTAGGCATCGGCCGACAGCACCTCGGCCCACTTGTAGCTGTAGTAGCCCGCGGCGTAGCCTCCGGCGAATATGTGCGAGAAACTGTGCTGGAACCTGGCGAACTCGGGGGGAAACACCACCGCCACCTCGCGGCGCACCCGATCGGCCAGTTCCGCGATTCCCCGGGGCGTGCATTCGCGCAGCTCGCGGTGCAGACGCAGGTCGAACAGCGAGAACTCCACCTGGCGCAGGGTCTGCATGCCGGCCTGGAAATTGCGCGCGGCCACCAGGCGCTCGAACAGCTCGCGCGGCAGCGCCTCGCCGGTGTCGACGTGGCGACCGATGCCGCCAAGCACCTCCCATTCCCAGCAGTAGTTCTCGAGGAACTGGCTGGGAAGCTCCACCGCGTCCCATTCCACGCCCGACAGCCCGGAGGCGCCGAGTTCGTCCACGCGGGTGAGCAGGTGGTGCAGCCCGTGGCCGAATTCGTGGAACAGGGTCTGCACGTCATCATGGCTGAGCAGCGGCGGACGGCCGCCGACCCCGGAGGCGAAGTTGCAGGTCAGCACCGCCACCGGGGTCTGCAGGGTGCCGTCGGCGCGCCGCCAGCGCGAGCGCAGGCCGTCCATCCACGCGCCGCCTCGCTTGCCCGGACGCGCGTGCAGGTCGGTGTAGACATGCCCGAGCAGCTCGCCATCGTCCTGTTCGACGCGCCACAGGCGTACCTCCGGGTGCCAGGCCCCGGCGGCCGGCTGCTCCAGCACACGCACGCCGAACAGACGACGCACCAGGTCGAACAGGCCGGCCAGCACCTGGGGCTCGGTGAAATACTGGCGCAGGTCCTCCTCCGAATAGGCGTATCGCTGCTCGCGCAGGCGCTCGGAGGCGAAGGCCAGATCCCAGGACTGCAACTGCGGCAGGCCCAGCTCGTCGGCCGCGAAGGCTCGCAGCTCGCGCAGGTCCCGTTCGGCGTGGGGGCGGGCACGGCGCGCCAGGTCCAGCAGGAATTGCTCCACCTGCCCCGCGCTGTCGGCCATCTTGGTCTGCAGCGACAGCTCGGTGTAGTCGGCGAAGCCGAGCAGGCGCGCGAGCTCGGCGCGCAGCGCCAGCAGCTCGGCCATGACCTCCGAATTGTCCAGCCGGGGGTCGCCCAGCTCGCTGGCGCGGGTGACGTAGGCCCGGTACATCGCCTCGCGCAGGGATCGGTCGCGGGCATGCTGCATCACGGGCACATAGCTGGGCTGGTGCAGGGTGAACACCCAGCCGCCGGCCTCGCCCGCCGCCTCGGCCGCGGCCTGCACCAGGTCGGCCGGAAGGCCCTGGAGCTGCGAGGCCTGCGCGCGCAGGGAAAAGGCATCGGTGGCGTCGAGCAGGTGCTCGGAAAAGGCCTGTTCGAGCTCGGCGCTGCGCTGCTCGATGGCCTCGAAGCGTGCGTGGGCCTCGCCGCGCAGCTCGGCGCCGGACAGTCGCAGGTCACGCAGCGCATGCTCGACGATGCGCTGGCGCAGTGCCGTCAGCTCGGCGAATCCGGCCCCCTCGCGCAACGCGCGGTAGCGGGCGAAAAGCCGCGGGTCGGAACCCAGCTCGGTCCACAGCTGGGTGACATGGGGCAGCATGTCGTTGAAGGCGCGGCGCAGCTCGGGCGTGTCGGCCACCGCGTGCAGATGCGACACCAGGCCCCAGGCGCGCCCCAGCGCCTCGGAGTCGGGCTCCAGGGCCTGCACCAGGTCCTGCCAGCTCGCGGGGCGTCCGGGGTCGCCGCCACAGGCTTTTTCATGCGCGGCGCGCACCCGGGCCATGAGTTCGCGCAGCGCCGGCTCCACGTGCTCGGGGCGCAGCGCGCCGAAGTCGGGCAGCGCCACCGCGGCGAGCACGGCAGGGCCGAGCAGGGGATTCGCGGGCTGCGCCGGCGTCCCGGCGGCGGGGTTCGGGTTCAGGGACATCGGCAGGCTCCGTGAGCGCTGGAAGGGCGGCGCGGGCAGCGCCGCGCCGCATCAGCCCGCATGGGGCCGGATCAGGCCTGCTCCTCGCAGGCCTGCAGGGTATTGGACAGGAGCATCGCGATGGTCATCGGACCGACCCCTCCCGGCACGGGGGTGATCCAGCCGGCGACTTCGCGCGCGGGCTCGAAATCCACGTCGCCACACAGCTTGCCGTCGTCCAGGCGATTGATGCCCACGTCGATCACCGCGGCGCCGGGCTTGATCATG
>DAIDHU010000372.1 GCA_027451915.1 Thiomonas sp.
GAACCTGCCGGCGAGCCCGCCTCTGACCGCGTTGCTGGACGCCGCGCAGCTGGAACGCCTGGCGGCGCCGGTGGCGCTGTTCGACGACGAGCTCCTGCTCGACACCCTCGACGCCAGTCTGCATCCGGTGCAGGTCCTGCAGGCACGGCGCCTGGCCCGGGAGGGGGCGGGCGCGGCCTCGCCGACCTGGGCGCCGAGCGTTCGCGAACTGCTGCGCCTGCCCAGGGTGCTCGACATGCTGGCCGATCATCCAGCCTGGGCCGAGGCTCTGGGGCGTGCCTACGACCAGCAGGGCCCGGAACTCATGGACGCGGTGCAGCGCCTGCGCTGGCGCGCACTCGATGCCGGCACCCTCGACCCCACGGACCAGCGCGTGGTGGACATCGCGGACGGAATCATCTCCATCCATGCGGTGGCCTGGATGGCCGTGCCGCAATACGATCCCTGGTGTGTCTACGGGCCCTGGTCGCCGGCCGCCATGCAAGGCTTCGACTACCAGCCATTCGCGCCGGACTGCGGGTTCACCCCGGGCCAGGCCCTGATCCTGGCCGAACCCGTGCCCTTGCTGGCCGGGCGCTGGGTCTGGGGGGCCATCGACTGGCGCGGCCGCCGGGTGCGGGTGGACCGCGACCAGTGGCGGCGTCATGCGCCGGGCCACCCCTTGCCGCCCTCGTGGAGCCCGCCCCCGCCCCGGGTTCCCCAGCAGCCCAGGCCTGCGGCCCCGCCTCCCGGTACCTTGCCCGAGCCTTTGCGCCGCGGCCCCGGCATGCGCATGCCCGCGCCGCAGCAAGCGCAGCCGCCTCGGCCGGCCAGCCCGGTGCCGCGGCCGCAAGGCCTGCCCGCCCAGCAGGCCGCGCCGCCGTACCGCGGGGAGCCTTCGCCGCAGCCCGCGAGGCCGCCGCGCCCGGATACCCGACCTCGGTTCCCGACGCCGGCCCCGCAGCTGCAACACCAAGGCCAGCCGCAAGGGCCAGGCCCGCAGGCGCCATGGCCGCCGCAACGCCAGCAGCAGCCTGGGCCACAGCGTCAGCAGCCTGGGCCGCAACGGCAGCAGCCTGGGCCACAGCGCCAGCAGCCTGCGCCGCAACCGCAGCAACCGCAGCAACAGCAGCAACAGCAGCAACAGCAGCAACAGCAGCAACAGCAGCAACCGCAGCCCGGGCCGCAGCGCCAGCAGCGGGGGGCCCGGGATGCCTCCTCCGGGTAGAGCAGCCTGGCTGGGTAGAGGCTGGCCTGGAATCAGTCCCGCGTCGAGGAGCGCGGGCTCAGGCCGGCGTCCTCGCTGACACCGATCGCCGCGGCGCTCCAGTCCATGTCGCCGCGCTGACGCGCCAGGGCCGACAGCAGGCGACCCTGCACCAGCTGTGCCAGGGGCATGGGCATGGCGACCTTGCGCGCGGCGCCCAGCACGAGGTCGGCGTCCTTCAGGCCCAGGGACAGCTTGAACCCCGCGGGCTCATAGGCGTGCTGAGCGATCTGGCGCCCGTAGTTCACCATCACCGGCGCCGGGAAGATGGACAGGGTCAGCACCTCGGCGGTGCGCTCGCGCGGCAGGCCGTAGCGTTCGCCCAGGGTCATCGCCTCGGCCAGGGACTCGATGGCCGCCATCAGCATGAAATTGCCCGACAGCTTGAGCACGTTCGCTGCCGCCGCGTCCTCGCCCAGCTCGAACACGCGCTGGCCCATGGCCTGCAGCGCGGGCATCACGGCCTGGCGCGCCGTCTGCGGGCCCGCGCAGAGCACGAACAGCTTGGCAGCGGCGGCCGCGTCCGGGCGGCCGAACACCGGCGCGGCCACGTAATGCGTGCCGCGGGCGGCGTGCAGCGCGACCATCTCCTGGGTGGTCTGCGGGGAGACCGTGCTCATCGACAGGTGAATGCCTCCCTGGCCGAGTTGCCGGCCGATGCCGTGCTCGCCCTGCACCAGCTCACGCAGGGCGGCGTCGTCGGACAGCATGGTCACGATCACGCCCGAGGCCTGCGCCACGTCCCGCGCATGGGGCACCAGCCGCGCGCCGTCGCGCACCAGATCCCGCGCCTTCTCGGGCGAGCGGTTCCACACGGTGACCCGAAAGCCCGCGCGCAACAGATTGGCGGCCATGCCGCGGCCCATGCTGCCCAGGCCGATGAATCCGATGTCCATGGTGTGCGCTCCGTACTTGTCTCAGGCCTCGGCCGCCTGCTCGTCCAGGTCCAGCGCCGGATAGTCGGTGTAGCCGGCAGGCCCCGGGGTGTAGAAGCTTTGCGGCTCCGGCTGGTTCAGCGCCGTGTCGCGGCGCAGGCGCAGCGGCAGGTCCGGGTTGGCGATGAAGGCGCGGCCGAAGGAGATCGCGTCGGCGCGTCCCGACTCGACGGCCTCGATGGCCATCGCGCGGTCGTAGCCGTTGTTGGCGATGTAGGCGCCACGGAAGGATTTGCGGGCCGTCGCGTAATCAAATCCGGGCAGGTCGCGCGAGCCTCCGGTGGAGCCCTCGATCATGTGGATGAAGGCGACGCCGCGTTGATCCAGCTGTTCGATCAGGTGCCCGAAGGTCGCCTGCGGGTGGCTGTCGGAGATGGCATTGAAGGGCGTGAGGGGCGACAGGCGGATGCCCACGCGCGCGGCGCCGATCTCGGCCACCACGGCGTCCACGATTTCCAGCGCGAAGCGGCAGCGCGCGGCCACCGATCCGCCATAGGCGTCGTCGCGGCGGTTGGTGCCGTCGCGCAGGAACTGGTCGATCAGGTAGCCGTTGGCGCCGTGGATCTCCACGCCGTCGAAGCCCGCGCGCAGGGCGTTGGCCGCGGCGCGCCGGAATTCACCCACCACCTCGGCGATCTGTTCCACGCTCATCGCCAGGGGCACCGGAATGTCCCGCTTGCCCTGGTGGGTGTAGGCGACGACGCCTTCGGGCGCCAGCGCGGAGGGCGCGAAGGGCTGCAGCCCGCCGCTGAGTTCGGGATGACTGATGCGCCCTACGTGCCAGATCTGCGCCAGCATTTTCGAGCCGGCCTGGTGCACGGCCTGGGTGATGGCTTTCCAGCCCTCGACCTGGGCATCGGAGTAGATGCCCGGCGTGGCCATGTAGCCCTTGCCGCGGGGCGAAATCTGCGTGCCTTCGCTGATGATCAGCCCGGCGCCGCTGCGCTGGCGGTAGTACTCGACGTTGATGTCGCTGCCGGGCACGTCGCCGGCGGCTTCGTCGGCGCGGCAGCGGGTCAGCGGCGCCATGACGATGCGGTTGGCGATGTCGATGCAGCCGATGCGGCCGGGCTGGAACAGCCGGGCCTCGTGGATCTTCGGGGCGTTCATGCGCGGGTCCTTGGTCTTGGGGTTCGACGGGCCGAGTACGGCGGCGCCCGGCGCCCCGTACTCCGTGAAAACCCTGAGATTATGGCGGCTTCCCGCGGATCCTGCAGCGCGCCCCGCTGGCATGGGAGTCCTACATCGGGCTACGCGCCCACCACAGGCCGGTCGACGGCGTGAAGCTGCCGTCGGGCTCCACCTGCAGGGCCTCGCGTACCTCCCGCGGGGCCCCCTGCATCAATTCGCGGATCGCCCGCACCATGGTCTCGGGCGTGCGCATGCGTCGCACCCAGGTGTCGAACTGCAGGCGCGTGGGCCAGCGCTGCTCGTGCAGCAGCCCCACGCCGATGCTCTGCAGCAGCGCCAGCCACTGTGTGCGCGAGCGGTTGCGCACATGCGAGGTGTCGCGCAGCAACTCGATGCATTGCAGATGGGTGTCCACCAGTGCCTGCTCCGCTCCCTCCAGGTCGATCACCAGCAGGTGGCCGCCGGGGCGCAGCACGCGGCGGATCTCGGCCATGGCCTGCTCCAGGTTCGTCCAGTGATGGGCGCTGTAGCGCGTGGCCACGAGGTCGAAGCTGGAGTCGGCGAAGGGCAGGCCGTGCACGTCGCCCGCCTGAACCTGCAAGCCGCTCAGGCCGCGCTCGGCGGCCGTGTGGCGCACCACCTCGAGCATGGATTCCGAGGCGTCGAAGGCAATCACCGTGTGCGCGACCTCGGCCATGGCGTACGCGAGGTGGCCGGCGCCGGTGCCCAGGTCCAGCGCCCGGGCCGGCCCTGTGTCGAGCCCGGCGAGCAGTTCGCGCGCGCACCGCAGGTCGGGTCCCGCGGCATGCACCGTGCTGCTCAGGTAGGCCTGGGCGCGGGGATCGAAGCTGGCGTTGACGGCGTCGAGATGGGATGTCATGGGGTTTCTCCGGTGCGGGATTCGGGTGGGGCGTGCAGCTTGGGATCTACCATAGGCCCGGCCTTGGTCATGGAACAAGACCCTTGCTTATCCTGGTATAAAAACCAGCAGCCTGCTGCCCGAGAACTGTCGTGGACCACCCCGGGCCGGAACCCTCCGGCGAAGCCGAACAGCTTGGCGCCTTCCTGCGCGCCGCCCGCGAGCGCCTGCAACCCGAGGCCGCCGGCCTGCCCGCCGGGCGGCGCCGGCGCACCCGGGGACTGCGCCGCGAGGAGGTGGCGGCGCTGTGCGGAATCAGTCCCACCTGGTATACGTGGATCGAGCAGGGGCGTACCCAGGCCGTGTCCGTGGCCACGCTGGACGCCCTCGCGCAGGGCCTGCGCCTGCGCGCTGCCGAGCGTGCCTATCTGTTCGAACTGGCGCGTCGCGCCGATCCGCGCGCCGCGCTGGTGTCTCGCTCGCCGGTGGTCGAGCCCGAGGACCACGCATGCGCCAGCCTGGTGCGCCAGATGCGCTGCCCGGCCTACGCGCTGGACGCGCACTGGGATCTGCTCGCATGCAATCCCGCGGCCCGGCGCCTGTTCGAGCCCTGGCTGGGCGAGCACGGCCCCGCGGAGCCCAACCTGCTGCGCTGGGTGTACCTGGATCCGGCCGCGCGCGCGTGGATTGTCGATTGGGAACTTCGCGCGCGCCGGTTGGCCGCGGAGTTTCGCGCCGACACCGCCCCGCTGCGCGACGACCCCAGGCATCGCCGCTTCGTCGCCGCGCTGTGCGCGCAAAGCGAGCAATTCGATGCCGCCTGGCGCTCGCAGCAGGTGCTCGAACGCGAGGGCGGGCTGCGTGCCTTCGCCACCGCCGAGGGCCCGCGCGACTACCGCCAGTCCACCCTGCGTGGTGGCGTGGCGGGGGCCGTCAAGCTCATCGTCCTGCAACCGGTCTGAACCCCGCCCGCGCAGGCGGGCAGGAGCCGGTCCCAGGCCCTAAGATGCCGGGCGAGACAAGGTCCGCGGGGGGCTGTACCCCGGACCCACGACAACCTCGTTCGGATCCCGATCACCAGCCATGGCCCAGGTTTCGTCCACAGCACCCGGCGTGCGCGCGCGCCGGGTGGTCGTCCTGCTGCTGCTGGGGGCCGCCAGCATGCTGGGCTGGCGTCTGCTCCAGCGCCCGCCGACTCGCGCCGCGCGGGCGGCCCCGGCTCCCGCCGCCGTGCCGGCCACGGTGCAGCCCGCGCTGCGAGCCGACGTGCCGCGCGTGCTGCTGGGCGTGGGC
>DAIDHU010000373.1 GCA_027451915.1 Thiomonas sp.
ACGCCCCTGCAGATCCTGGTGGGGCGCATGGACGAAGGCATGTCCCACCTGATCCTGCTGGCGGTTCCGCTGTTCGTGTTCCTCGGCCTGCTCATCGAGATGACCGGCATGGCGCGCGCCATGGTGGACTTCCTGGCCAGCCTGCTGGGCCACGTGGGCGGCGGCCTGTCCTACGTGCTGGTCGGGGCCATGTACCTGGTATCGGGCATCTCGGGCTCGAAGGCCGCCGACATGGCCGCCATCGCCCCGGCCCTGTTCCCGGAAATGCAGCGCCTGGGCAGCAGCAAGGGCGAACTGGTGGCGCTGCTGGCGGCCACCGGAGCGCAGACCGAGACCGTGCCGCCCAGCCTGGTGCTGATCACCATCGGCTCGGTCACCGGGGTGTCGATCTCGGCGCTGTTCACCGGCGGGCTGCTGCCGGCCCTGGTCACGGGTCTGGGCCTGTGCCTGGTGATCGCCTGGCGCAACCGCGGCCGCGGCTCGCGGCGCGAGCGCGCGCCGCGCGCCGAGGTGCTGCGCCTGGGCCTGGTGGCCGCGCCGGCGCTGGCCCTGCCCTTCGTGATCCGCGCCGCCGTGGTCGACGGTGTCGCCACCGCGACCGAGGTGTCCACGCTGGGCATCGTCTACGCCGCCGCCATCGGGCTGCTGGTGTATCGCCGCTTCGACTGGCGCAGGCTGCTGCCCATGCTGGTGGAGACGGCCAGCCTGTCGGGGGCCATCCTGTTCATCATCGGCACCGCCACCGCCATCGCCTGGGGCCTGACCCAGTCGGGATTCTCGGGCTCGCTGGCGCAGGCCATGGGCTCGCTGCCCGGCGGCGGGCCGGTGTTCCTGGCCGTGTCCATTCCCCTGTTCGTGCTGCTGGGCTCGGTGCTGGAGGGGATTCCGGCCATGGTGCTGTTCGGCCCGCTGCTGTTTCCCATCGCCCGCCAGCTGGGCATCCACGAGGTGCATTACGCCATGGTGGTGGTGCTGTCCATGGGCCTGGGCCTGTTCATGCCTCCGCTGGGGGTGGGCTACTACGCCGCCTGCGCCATCGGGCGCGTGGCGCCCGAGGAGGGTGTGCGCCCGCTGCTGGGCTATCTGGCGGCCCTGCTCGGCGGCATCGTGGTGGTCGCCGCGGTGCCCTGGCTGTCCACCGGATTCCTGGCCCACTGAGTCGGCGCCGGCTCCGGCCGGCTATGCGCGGCCTTGGGACGCGCGCTGCGCCGCGGCGCGGCGCTCGGCCCGCGCCCGCCTGGCGCGCAGGAACCAGCCGTGGGCGCGATCCAGGTACAGGTAGACCACCGGCGTCGTGAACAGGGTCATGGCCTGCGACACCAGCAGTCCCCCCACCATCGCGTAGCCCAGCGGGCGCCTGAGCTCGGACCCGGCACCGTGATCGAGCATCAGGGGCAGGCCCGCCAGCATCGCGCAGGCGGTGGTCATCATGATGGGACGGAATCGCAGCAGGCAGGCCTCGCGGATGGCCTCGCGCGGGCCCAGGCCGCGGCGGCGCTCGGCGTCGAGGGCGAAGTCGATCATCATGATGCCGTTCTTTTTCACAATGCCGATGAGCAGGATGATCCCGATCAGGGCGATCACGCTGAGGTCGTAGCCCCCGGCGCGCAGGATCAGCAAGGCGCCCAGCCCCGCCGACGGAAGCGTGGACAGGATGGTCAGCGGGTGCAGGTAGCTCTCGTACAGGAGGCCCAGCACGATGTATACGCATACCAGGGCCGCAGCGATCAGGTAGGGCTGGGTGCGCAGCGATTGCTGGAAGGCCTGCGCCGTGCCCTGGAAACTGCCCCGCACGGTGGCCGGCATGCGCATGCGCGCCTCCACCCTGTGCACCTCGTCCACCGCCTCCCCTAGCGCCACGCCGGGGGCGAGGTTGAAGGACAGGGTCACGGCCGGAAACTGGCCCTGGTGGCTGATCATCAGGTAGGCACTCTTCGAGGTGTCCACGTTTACCAGCGCCGACAAGGGAACCTGCTGTCCGCTCAGCGGCGAGCGGATGAAAATCTTGTCGAACAGGTCGGCATCGCGCTGCTCGGAAGGACGGACCTCCTCGATCACGTGGTAGCTGTTGGTCTGCGTGAAGTACTGCGCCACCTGGGCCTGACCCGCGGCATCGTCCAGGGTCTGGTCGATCAGCGCCGGGCTGATGCCGAAGCTGGCCGCATGTTCGCGGTCCACCGTGACCACGGCGGAGCGCGCATGGTTCTGCTGGTCCGAGGCCACGTCGGTGAGCTGGGGCAGCTTTTTCAGGCGCGCCAGCAGGCGTGGCGCCCAGGTGTCGAGCTCGTCGATGTCGCTGTCCTGCAGGGTGTACTGGTACTGGGTCCGCGCCAGGCGGCCGCCCACGTTGATGTCCTGCGGGGCCTGCATGAACAGCTGGATGCCCTGCACCTGGGCGATGCGCGGGCGCAGCCGGTCGATGATCTGCTGCGCGCTGGCCTTGCGACCGTCGGCCTTGGGGCGCAAGGCGATGAAGAACACCCCCGTGTTGGCCGTGGTTCCGCCCGCGAACACCCCCATGCCGCTGACGTCGGGATCGCTGGCCACCACCTTGGCCAGCGCATGGATGCGCCGGCTCATCGCGGGAAAGGAAGCGTCCTGCGAGGTCTGGGCGAAGCCGTAGATCGAGCCGATGTCCTGCTGGGGGAAAAAGCCCTTGGGACTGAACACGAACATCAGCACCGTGGTCGCCAGGGTGGCGAAGAACACGCACAGGGTGAGCAGCGGATGCTGCAGCACATGGTCCAGGCCGCGCCGGTAGGCGTCGCGCAGCGCCTCGAAGCCCCACTCGAATGCGCGATACAGCCGCCTATGGCCGCGCGCGTGTTCGTCGCGCAGGAAGCGCGAGCACATCATCGGCGTCAAGGTCAGGGACACCAGCACCGAGACGCCGATGGCCAGGCTCACGGTGACCGCGAACTCCCGGAACAGGCGCCCGACGATACCCCCCATCAACAGCAGGGGGATGAACACCGCGACCAGCGAGACCGAGATGGACACGATGGTGAAGCCGATTTCCTGGGCTCCCTGCAGCGCGGCCTGCATGGGCTGCATGCCCGCCTCGACATGGCGGTAGATGTTTTCCAGCATGACGATGGCGTCGTCCACCACGAAACCCACCGAGATGGTCAGGGCCATCAGCGACAGGTTGTCCAGGCTGTAGTGCAGCAGGTACATGGCGCCGGCCGTGCCGAGCAGCGCCAGGGGCACGGTCAGGCCGGGGATGAGGGTCGACCACAGGCTGCGCAGGAACACGAAAATCACCAGCACCACGGCGCAGATGGTGATGAGCAGCGTGCGCTCGACATCGTGCATGGACGCGCGGATGTTCTGGGTGCGGTCGACCAGGGTGTTGATGCGGATGCTGGGCGGAATCGCCGCGCGCAGGCGCGGCAGCTCGGCCTGGATGCGCTCGACCGTGTCGATGGCATTCGCGCCGGGCTGCTTGTGCACGAACAGGATGATGGCGCGCCCGTTGTCCAGGCGGTCTCCCGGCGGGGCGGCGGCGCCGCGGAAGCCCCAGGCGCCGGTGAGCACGTTCTCCGGCCCGTCCACCGCGCGGCCGATGTCGCGCACGCGTACCGGCGCGCCGTTGCGCCAGGCGATCACGGTGTCGTTCCAGGGGGCAGCGCGGGTGATCTGGTCGTTGGTGTAGATGGCCGCGCTGCGATCCTCGCCGCTGAGGCTGCCGGCGGCCTGGCTCACCGAAGCCTGGCCGATGGCCGCGCGCACGTCCTCCAGGCTCAACCCCATGGCCGCCAGGCGGGCCGGATCCACCTGGATGCGGATGGCGGGCTTCTGGCGCCCGCCGATGTCCACGCTGCCCACCCCGGGTATCTGGGAAATCTGCTGCGCCAGCACCACCTCGGCGTAGTCGTCGACCTGGGTGATCGGAAGGGTCGGCGACTGCACGGCCAGCACCAGCACGGCGAACTCGGCCGGGTTGATCTTGCGGAAGGTGGGCGGGCTGGGCAGGTTCCGGGGCAACTGGCCGGCTGCCGCGTTGATGGCCGACTGCACGTCCATCGCGGCGCTGTCGATGTCGCGATGCAGGTCGAACTGCAGGGTGATCTGCGTGCTTCCCAGGGCGCTGGTGGAAGTCATCTGCGCCAGGCCCGGAATGGCCGCGAACTGGGTTTCCAGCGGCTGCGCGACGGTGGAGGCCATGACCTGCGGGTTGGCTCCCGGCAGGTTGGCATTGACCTGGATCGTGGGGTATTCCACGTCCGGCAGGGAGGCCACCGGCAGCAGCGGCAGGGCCACCACCCCCACCAGCAGCAAAGCCAGCGCCAGCAGCGAGGTGCCGATGGGGCGGCGGATGAAAACTGCCGAGATACTCATGGAGCAAGGGTCACCGCGGCGCCAGCTCGCGCACCAGCGCGCCCGGACTGAGCTTGTACTGCCCGTCGACCACCACCCGCTCGCCGGCCTTCAGGCCCTTGGCGATGACGGCGATGCCGTCGCGCTCCTGGCCCACGGTCACGGGCCGCACCCGGGCACGGTGCCGCGCATCCACCACGTACACATAGCTTCCTGCCTGTGCGTTCTGCACGGCCGAATCGGGCACCGTCACGGCGTCGCGGATGTGTCCCAGCACCAGGCGCACGCGCAGGTACTGGCCCGGCCACAGCCGATGCCGCGGATTGGCGAAGCGTGCCTTGAGCGCGATGGTGCCGCTGGCCGCGTCGACCTGGTTGTTCACAAGCACCAGCGTCCCGCTGGCCTCGGGACGCTGCTGCCCCGGCGCATAGGCCAGCACCTGCAGGGGTCCGCGCGCACGCGCCTGGAGGATGGCCTGCACCGACTGGCCGGGCAGGCTGAAGGCCACGTCGATGGGGTCGATCTGATTGATCACCACCAGACCGCCGGGATCGCCCGGGTGCACGATGTTGCCGGGGTCGACCAGGCGCGCGCCGGCCAGGCCGCTGATGGGTGCCCGAATCGTGGCGTAGCCCAGCTGCACGCGCGCGTAGTCGACCTGCGCGCCATCCGCCTGCACCGCCGCGCCCAGCTGGAGCACCAGCGCGCGCTGGGTATCCAGGCTCTGGCGCGAGGCCGCGCCGGCGCGCACCAGCGCCTGCGTGCGCCCGAGCTCCAGGCGCGCATCGGCGAGCTGTGCCTGGTCGCGCGCCCTCGCCGCCCGCGCCTGCTCGAGCTGGGCTCGCAGCGCGCGCGGGTCGATGCGCGCCAGGATCTGGCCCGCGCGCACCTCCTGCCCCTCGGTGAATCCCAGGGATTCGAGCCTGCCGTCGATCTGCGTGCGCACGGTCACGCTGCGCCGTGCCTGCACCGTGCCCACGCCCAGCAGCACACGCGGCACATCGCCCGAGGAGGCCGCCTGCACGGTGGCCGGCACCGCCGCGGGGGCCGAC
>DAIDHU010000374.1 GCA_027451915.1 Thiomonas sp.
AGCTCGATGCACTGGCCGCCCAGGTGCGGCAGGCTGTCGATGACGTGGGCCTTGATCTCCAGCAGCCCGAGCTCGAACACCTGGAACAGCCCGACCGGGCCGGCGCCCACGATCACGGCATCGGTTTCAAGGGGCTCGCCGTGCTGGCCGGCGGCTTCGGGGATCGCGGGGTGCAGATGCAGGTCCATGGGGCTGGGGGATCGTGGCGGGAGTTCGGGGACAGATGCTAGGGCCGGGCAGGCCCGGCTCCAACAACAGTGTTTTCATGGGCTTAGATGCCTGCGGGCATAAGGCGTGGGCGCCCGCCGCCCCGACGGGGCAGGGCGGTGCCATGCATAATCAAAGGCTTTGGCTCGGATCCGAGGGCTTTCATGCACGCTTCACCCCGGCTGACCGCCGGCACCCTGGCCATGCTCACGCTTCCGCCCTTGCTGTGGGCGGGCAACGCCGTGGTCGGGCGCCTGATGGTGGGGCAGATCGCACCGCTGGCCCTGAGTTTTTTCCGGTGGTTTTTCGCCCTGCTGGCCTTGGCGCCCTTCGCGGCAGCGGGTCTGTGGCGGGGGCGCGCATTGCTGCGTCAGCACTGGCTGGTGCTGGCGCGCCAGGGTTTCCTGGGGGTGGCCTGCTACAACTCCCTGCAGTACGTGGCGCTGCACAGCACCACGCCGCTGAAGGTGTCGCTGATCACCTCGGCGGCGCCGGTGTTCGTCACGCTGCTGGGGGCCGCGCTGTACGGCGAGGCCATCGGCGCCGCGGCCTGGATGGGCAGCGCCTTGTCGGTGGCCGGCGTGGCGGTGGTGGTCAGCGGCGGGGATCCTCAGCGCCTGGCGGCGCTGCACCTGGCCCGCGGCGACCTGCTGATGCTGCTGGCGGTGTTCCTGTGGGCCCTGTACACCTGGGACCTGCGGCGCCACCCGGTGCGCCTGCCCAGGTCGTCCCTGCTGGCCGCCCAGGTGGCCTGGGGCACCTTGTTCATCGCTCCGCTGGCCGCCTGGGAGCGCTGGGGCCTGGGCCACGCCACGCACTGGAGCCTGCACGTGGTCATGGCCGTGGGCTATGTCGCGCTGTTCGCCTCGGTGCTGGCCTACGCCTGCTGGGGCGCCGCGGTGTCGCGGGTGGGGCCGCAGGTGCCGTCGTACTTCGGGAACCTGGCGCCGCTGTTCGCCGCGGCGCTGGCCTATGGCTTCCTGGGTGAGCGCATCCACGCCTACCACGTGGTGGGGGCGGTGCTGATTTTCGCGGGCATCCACGTCGCGCTGCGCGGGCGGCCGCGCTGAGCGCCGGCCGCGGCCAGGCCCCCCGGGGGCGTCCGGCTCACAAGGAGTCTTCGGGCGGGCTCTCGAGCAGGACGCGGTGGCCCAGCTGCAGCACCGCCAGCGCGTAGAAGGCGGAGTGGTTGTAGCGCGTGACGGCGTAGAAATTGTCGGTGCCCAGCACGTAGTCGGGGGCTCGCCCGGCATTGGGCAGTTGCACCACGGCCAGCCTGCCCGGGTAGTCGAGCACCTGGGGCAACAGGGAGATGCCGGCGGCGCGCAGTTCGGCGGCGTGGAAACTGGGCACGATGTCCGGCTCAAGCAGGCGCTGCAGCACCCGCGGGTCGAGGGATTCGGGCAACTGCAGCGGGAACCAGGCCGGCATGTCGCGCACCCAGCCGTGGCCGGACAGGAAATTGCCCACGCTGGCGATGGCGTCCGGCGCGTTGTGGATCAGGTCCACCGAGCCCTCGCCGTCGAAGCGGGTGCCCCAGCGCAGGATGTTTCCCGGCATGAACTGGGGCATGCCGATGGCGCCGGCGTAGGAGCCGCGGATGCTCGCGGGGTCGATGCCACCCGCGTTGCACCACACGAAATAGTCCCCGAGCTGGGAGGCGAAATAGTCGCTGCGGTCCGTCGGTGCCGCTGCGGGGAAATCCAGGGACAGCGTGGCCAGGCTGTCGAGCACCGGGAACTCGCCCATGCTGCGGCCGTAGAGGGTTTCCACGCCGAGGATGCCCAGCACCACCTCGGGCGGGACGCCGAAGCGCTGGCGCCCCTCCTGCAACCAGGCGTCGTAGTTGCGCAGGAAGCGCACCCCCGCGGCAATGCGCGTGGATTCGATGAAATGGCTGCGGTACAGGGCCCAGTCCTTCTGTTCCGGGCGCCCGGGGATGATCAGGCGCGCCACCTGGGGCTGGAAGTAGGCGCGGCCGATCTGCTCGCGCAGCCAGGCCACGGGCAGCGCGGTCTGGCGCGCCAGCTGCATGGCCAGGCGCAGCGCCTTCTCGGAATGGGCGTAGCGCAGGGCGGGGGATTCGTCCGCCCGCGAGGAGCCGCCCACGGCCAGCAGCGCGCCGGGCATGCCCAGGCCCGCCAGCAAGGCGCCGGCGCCGCGCAG
>DAIDHU010000375.1 GCA_027451915.1 Thiomonas sp.
TCCATTTCCATCGCCACCACGCCCAGCACCTCGCCCTCGGCGTCGCGGATCAGGTCCAGCGCCATCCACTCGACGAAAAAGTGGGTGCGCGCGGCCACGTTCTGCTGGTACAGGGTGTGCAGCAGCGCATGCCCGGTGCGGTCGGCGGCGGCGCAGGCGCGCTGCACGGCCTTCTCGCGCAGGTTGGCCGTGTGGCCGCCGAAGGGGCGCTGGTAGATGGTGCCGTCCGGGTTGCGGTCGAAGGGCATGCCCATGTGTTCAAGCTCGTACACGGCGCTGGGCGCTTCGCGACACATGAACTCGATGGCATCCTGGTCGCCCAGGTAGTCCGAACCCTTGACGGTGTCGAACATGTGCCAGTACCAGTTGTCCTCGCTCATATTGCCCAGCGAGGCGGAAATGCCGCCCTGGGCGGCCACGGTGTGCGAGCGGGTCGGGAACACCTTGGACAGCACGGCCACGTCCAGCCCGGCGCGCGCCAGCTGCAGCGCGCAGCGTAGGCCGGAGCCCCCGGCGCCGACCACGACGACGTCGAATTTGCGTTGGTTCAGTTGCACGGCTCAAACCCTCCACAGAACCTGCACGGCGCCACCGACGCAGGCGAGCAGCCACACGATGGTCAGCACCTGCAGACTCAGGCGCAACCCGACGGGCTTGACGTAATCCATCCAGATGTCGCGCACGCCCACCCACGCGTGGTAGAGCAGCGCGAGCAGGGCCACGAGGGTGAACAGCCTGGTCGCCTCGTTGGCGAACAGCGCCTGCCAGCGCGCGTAGTCCATCGCGCCCGGCCAGAGGACGACGACCAGCATGAACACGGTGTACAGCGCCATGACCACGGCGGTCACGCGCTGGGCCAGCCAGTCGCGAAGACCATAGTGGGCGCCCACGACCAGGCGATGGGATCCGTAATCGGTTGCGGACATGTCAGGCTCCCGAGAAGAGGTGGAGGGCGAACAGCAGCGTGGCCAGCAGCGAGACCACCAGCACCGTCACGGCGCTGCGGCGCCCGGCCTGCTTGGTCACCACCTTCGGGCAGATGTCCGAGGCGAGATGCCGGATGCCGGCGCAGAAATGGTGGGCCAGACCCCAGAACAGCGCCAGGCCGACCAGCTTCATCGGCCAGGAGCCGAGCACCGCGGCGACATCGGCGAAACCCTGCGCCGAGCGCAGGCTCAGGCCGAAGGCCCACAGGACGACGGGCAGGAGCAGGAACAGCAGGGCGCCGCTGATGCGGTGCAGGATGGACACGATGGCCGCCAGGGGCATGCGGTATCGAACGATGTCACCGATTCCGATGTTGCGGAACTCGGGTCTTGCGGTCTTGGGAACGGTTGGCATGGTCTTGGCCTCGCTTCGGGTTATGACGCGAGTTTATGGCTTGAATGTGTCATCCGCAGCATGCGCCATGCGGCGGGCGCCCTCGCTCAGCTGAGTTCGTTGCGGTAATAGTGATGCGTGGTGGCATACAGGCCGCGGCGTAGCTCGACCGGCTGGTCGCCGTAGCTGAAGGCCAGGCGCTCCACCGACAGCAGGGCCTGGCCCACCGGCACGCGCAACAACTCGGCTTCCTGCGCCGAGGCGTTGACGGCCCGGATCTTTTCCTCGGCGCGCACCATGCGCGTGCCGAACTCGGATTCAAACATCGCGTACAGGGGGCCGCGGTTGCGCTCCAGGCGCTCGGCCGTCAAGCCCCGGAACGGCCCCGCGGGCAGGTAGATGTCCTCGTACACCACGGGCTCGCCGGCGATGCGCAGGATGCGCCGGATCTCCAGCACCATGTCGCCGGCGCGGATGCCCAGCGCGCGCACCACTTCCGAGGGCGCGCGCACGCGGTGGCATTCCAGGAACTCGCGCTCCATGCGCAGGCCCTGGCTGGTCTCGGTGTCGGGCACCAGGCGCAGAAAACGGAACTTCACCTGCGCCTCGTGGTGGGTGGACACGAAGGTGCCGCGCCCCTGCCGGCGGATCAGCAGGTTCTCCGCGGCGAGTTCATCGATGGCCTTGCGCACCGTGCCCTGGCTGACACCGAAACGCGAAGCCAGCTCCGCCTCGCTGGGAATCAGCTCGCCCGGCTTCCATTCCCCCTCCTGCAGCGCGCGGGTGATCAGCGCCTTGATCTGCTGGTACAGCGGGCTGAACACCGGCGCCGCCGAGGCGGCACCGGGCGCGCTGGACGG
>DAIDHU010000376.1 GCA_027451915.1 Thiomonas sp.
GCTGCCGGACGGGCATGCGCCCGCGGCCGCCGCTGCGCCGACAGCCGCCCCGACAGCCGCTCCGACAGCGGCCCCGACAGCGGCCCAGGCATCGGCCGCGCAGGGCAGCCTGTCCCCGGCGCCGGCGGCGGGGCAGGGCAGCGCGGCGGGTGCAGCACCGGCGGCTGTGGCACCTGCGGCTGTGGCACCTGCGGCTGTGGCGGCGGGCGTGTGGCGCCAGATGTGGGAGCAGGGGCTGCACCTGGGCCTGATTCCCGCCAGTGCCGATGCCCGGCTGCAGCAGCGCGCCGCCCAGTTGCTCCAGCTGGCGCAGGGCGCGGCGCCGGCGCAGGCCTTGCTGGGCGACAACCGCGAGCTGTGGCAGCAGTTCGAGCGTGCCCTGGCGCAGGAACGCGGCACGGTTGACGGCATGCTGGAGCTGTTTTCCATGCTGGTGTCGCATGTGAGCGAGGTGTTCGCGGGCGACTCGGCGGCCGCCGCCGAGTTCGGAACCCTGCAGGAGGTATGCGGGCGCCCGCTGGACGGCTCGCGCATCGACCTGGCACGCTCGGTCATGGAGCCATGGCTGCGCCGCCAGGCGGCGCTGCAACGCAGTGCCCTCGAGGCGCGCGCCACCTCGCGCGAGGTGGTGGGGGCGGTGCTGCGCGGCATCGGGACCTTCCTCGACCACAACGGCCGCTTCAACCAGTCGCTGCAGCAGGACCTGGGCCGGCTCGACAGCGGCCTGGACGAGCAGGCGCTCAAGCTGCTGGCGCGGGAGTTGCTTCAGCGCGGCAGCGATTTGCACGAGCATGGCAGCCAGCTGGGCCAGAGCCTGCAACAGGCCCAGAAGCAGGCCGAAATGGCTCTGCACCGCATCCGCCGCCTGGAAAGCGAACTCGAACAGGCCAGCCAGCAGCTGCAACAGGATCCGCTGACCGGAGCGCTCAACCGTCGGGGCCTGGACGTGGCCTTCATGCGCGACAGCGCGCGCGCCAGCGAGCAGCAGCGCCCCCTGTCGGTGGCGCTGCTGGACCTGGACCATTTCAAGCAGATCAACGACAGCTACGGCCACGATTTCGGCGACGAGGTGCTGCGCGGGCTGGTGCAGGTGGCGCGCAAGCTGGTGCGCCCCGGCGACAGCATTGCCCGCATGGGGGGCGAGGAGTTCATGATGCTGTTCCCCGACACCGATGCCGACGCCGCGCAGCGTGCCATGGAGCGCCTGCTGCAGGGTTTTCGCAACCGGCGGGTCCTGCATCGCAGCACCGGCCAGCGGGTGGAAATGAGTTTCAGCGCGGGGGTGGCGCAGATGCAGGCCGGCGAGCCTTTCGGGGAGCTCTACGAGCGCGCCGACACGGCCCTGCGCAAGGCCAAGCAGGGCGGCCGACAGCAGGTTGTGCTGGCGCCTCCCGAAGGTGGGGCCTGAAGCTGCGGCGCCACTCTGCATGCACCTTGTGCTTATTCGTGTTGCCGCTGGGTCCGGCCAGACTTACCATGGTTCGGACCTATGCTCGAGCTCCAGGACATCCCCGCGCGTAACGCCAGGATTCTCGCCACTTTGCGGGATAGCCGGGAGCCGCTTCCCTCGCCGAACGCGGTCGCGCTGGAGCTGATGCGCCTGGTCGAGCGGCGCGATGTGGGGGTGTTCGAAGTCTGCCGCGTCGCCAAGGGCGATCCGGTGTTGGTGGGCAAGGCCGTGCGCCTGGCCAACTCGGCCTTGTACGCGGGCCTGCGGCCGACCGCCGCGCTGGAGGATGCGGTGATGCGCATCGGCGTGGCCGCGCTGGCCCGGCTGGCGGTGGGGCTGAGCCTGGTGCACAGTCACGGCGCGCGCCTGGGCGGGCTCGAACTCGAGCCCTACTGGCGGCGTTCGCTGGCGCGCGCGCTGCTGTTGCAGCAATTGGCGCGCAGGCGCCATGCCCTGCCGGTCTCGGAGGCCTTCAGCCTGGGCCTGCTGGCCGAGATCGGGCAGCTGGGCATGCTGGCGGCCCTGGGCGCGCAAGCCCTGGGGGATGCCCAGGCCGGGCAGGACCTTCCGGGCTGGCAGCGCCGCCGCTGGGGCTTCGACCAGAGCGAAGCCAGTGCAGCCTTGCTGCAGGCCTGGAATTTCCCGCAACGCCTGTGGCTGGCCCTGCTGCCGCTGGCGCAGGCGCAGGAGGCCCAGACCGAGTTGGCGGCCATGGTGGGGGTGTCCCGGGGCCTGGCCGCCGCGCTGGACGGGAAGCGCCGCCTGGAGGATCTGCCCGACCTCTGGATGGCCGCGCTTCGTCTCGGATTGGACGAGGCGGTGTTGCTGGGCCTGCTCGACCAGGTTCGCGGGGATTTCGCGGAACTCGCCGCGGTGCTGGACCTGCGCGTGTCCCAGCAGCATGCACAGGAGGAGTTCGAGCGTCTGCGCGCATCGCTGTGCAAGGCCTCGCCCGAGGACCCGGCGCAGGCGGCCAGCGTGCTCCTGGCCGGAGCCTTGCCCTGCGGCCGCGCGGACCTCGTCGAGGCGCTGCGTGCCGAGGGCTTCAACGTGCAGCTCGAACCAGCCCTGGAGGCGGGTTTCGAGCGCGCGCGCAGCAGCCTGCCCGAGGCCGTGGTGCTCGATGCCGACCAGCTTCCCAGCGAGGCCGTGGAGCTGTGCCGGCAACTGCGCGAGCACGACAGCGCGCGCCTGTACCTGCTGCTGCTGGGCGACAGCCTGGATGCCGACGGACTGCTGGAGGCGCTTCGGGCGGGAGCCAACGACGTGTTGCCAGGCTCGGCACCGGCGGCCATGGTGGCGGCCAAGTTGCGCCCGGGCGTTCGCGTGGTGCGCATGATCAGCGCCCTCGAACGCGAGCGCGCCCAGGCGCATGGACGCCAGCGCGAGCTGGCGGCGCTGAACGCACGCCTGCGCGAGGCCGCCTACAGCGACGAGCTCACCGGTCTGCCCAATCGCCGCGCCCTGGACGAGTTCCTGGCGCGCGCCTGGGAGCATGCGCTGGCCCACGCGACCCCGCTGAGCTGCGTGCTGTTCGACCTCGACCACTTCAAGCTGGTCAACGACACCCATGGCCACGAGGTCGGCGATCGCGTGCTGCGCGCCGTGGCCCGCACCCTGCAGCGCCACAGCCGCAGTGACGATCTGCTGGCGCGCTGGGGAGGCGAGGAACTGGTGCTGGTCTGCCCGGGGGTTCAGCCGCAGATCGCCGCGGTGCTGGCCGAGCGCATGCGCGCCGCGGTGCAGGGCATGCAGGAAGGGCTTCCGGAAGTGACCCTGTCGGCAGGGGTGGCGCAGGCTTCGCCGAGCGACGGCGACGCGGTGGCGGGGATGCTGCGAGCCGCTGATCGCGCCTTGCTGCAGGCCAAGCGCGAAGGCCGCAACCGGATTGTCATGGCCGGCGCGGCGCGGCCGTAGCCCGGCGGCCGCGAGGGCCGGCGCTCAGCGTTCGGGGTGACGCTGGGCCTGCAGATCCAGCACGTAGACGGCGTGGCCGGAGTCGTGTTCGCGCGCGCCGCCCCGGCAGGCCAGCACGCTGCAGGTCTGCCACGCGCCGCCCAGCGCGGCGCCGGGTTCCCGGTTCAGCGAGACTATGCGGCCGATGGGCAGCGCCTGATCGTACAGCAGGCGCAGCACGCCGTCGGATTCCCCGACCAGCAGCGCGCGGCCCTCGGGGCCACCGCCGCCGGCGCCCTGGCGCAGGTGCACCGCGCGGGCTCCATAGGCGCCGCGCTTGTCCACGCGCAGGGTCTCGGTGGCCTCCAGCAGCTTGCGCACTTCGGGGGCTTCCCAGTCGACGTTGGTCATGTTGCCCAGCGTAGGGTCCTTGTCGCTGCGGATCATGGGCGAGGCTCCCGGTGAGGGTTCAGTCCAGGTAGGCGATGTACACGCCCTGGTCCTGCGCCCCGCGCTGCCCGGGACGGCACATGCGGACCTTGTAGGCACGCGGGGCCTGGTCGGGGCGATCGGTGTGGCGCACCTGCACGAGGCTGGAGGCCTCCAGCATGCGCTCGAGGGACACGGTCAGTTCCCGGGCCGCCTCGCCCTCGCGCAGCAGCGCGGCATCGATCCATTCCGACGAACCCTCGAGGCGCAATTGCAGTCCCATGGGTTCGCGCTGCAGCCACAGGGCTTCCAGCAGCTGGTTGACCCGGCGCGCCGCGTAGCTCCAGGACCCCCGCCCCGGCTTGAGAGCGTCGAGCACCGGGCCGCGCTGGCCCTGGTTGGCGAGGTCGATGAGCCGGGCCAGCTCCTGGTGCCAGTGATCGTGCCACATGCGCAGGTCGTCCAGGGTATCGGCCATGCCGGGCAGGTCGACGAAGCGCAGCCAGACCCCCACGTCGCAGGCGAAGGAGCCCGCCGCCTGGCTGGGGTCGCCATAGTCGGTGATGCCGTCGACGATCTCCTGCAGATGGCGCTTGGCCCGCAGGCGCTCGCGCGCCCACATCTCCGCGACCTCGTAGTAGCTCTTGCCCTGCTGGTCGCCGATCATGGGCAGCATGATCGTGCGCCGGTCGATGCCCCCGGCGTCCGCGAAGCCGCTCCGGTCCACCGCGGCCGGGCGGAACAGGCCCCGCAGGCGGGTCAGCAGGCCGCCGAACAGCGAGGGGCGGGTCGTGGCGGAAGGGGCGGAGCGGCTCATGGCACAAGCATACGCAATCCCGAAGGCTTTGCGAACGCGGCCGGCGCGGGCTCAGCGAAAACCCAGGCGCACCGCTCCCCAATGCCGCGACCCGAGGCGCACCGGGCGCGAAAGCTCGCGCATGATTTCTCCGGTATCCCGGGCGTAGACCTGCAGCAGCACCTCGCTGGTGTTGCGGGCCGAGGCCAGGCCCACCGGGTCGTTGAACAGGCGCCGCGAGCGATTGCCGACCAGGTCGCGCTGGGGATCGCCGGTCAAGGCTTGGTCGAATTTCGAATTGTGCGCCGCCGCATAGCCATTGCGGTCGACCAGCAGCACGAACACGTATTGCTCGGACAGGGCGAGGTAGCGATCCTCGATGGGCTGGATCTCGCGCTTGAACCAGTCGGTGAACCGGGTGTTGTATTTTTGCGGATCGGTGCCCGCGACGGGCTGGTATTGCTCGTCGAACAGATCGCTCTCGGAAATCTCCCCGCGCTGCAAGGCCTGCGCCAGGCGCTGCTCGAATTCGGCGGTGACCTGTTCGAGCGCGCCGATCACGCGGCTGGTCGCCGAATCGGTGCGGAAGGGGGTAGCCGATGCGAACAGGCGCTGGCTCTTGTTCAGCGCCAGGTCCAGCGCCTCGGCGATGCGCGCCCCACGCTCGACCGCCGATTGGGCATCGTCGCGCACGCGCTGGGCCATGGACTGGAAGTGGGTGTCCACCTTGTGCAACTGTTCGGATTGCGCCGAGAGCTGGCCGGTGGCCTCGGTGCTCTGACGGGCCACCTGACTGACGCCCCCGGCGATATCGTGGAAGTGCTCGGCGATCTCGTGCATCTGCGCCTGGCTGGAGTCCATGCGCGAGGAGAAATCCTCGGTGCCACTGCCCACGGTGTGCAGCGCCTTGTCGATGGCCGACACCGACTCGCCGATGCGCGTCACCGATTTCTCGGAGTTCTGCGCCAGCTTGCGGATCTCTTCGGCGACCACGGCGAAGCCGCGCCCGGCGTCGCCGACCCGTGCGGCCTCGATGGCCGCGTTCAGCGCCAGCAGGTTGG
>DAIDHU010000377.1 GCA_027451915.1 Thiomonas sp.
AGGGAGCCGTCGCGAAATTCGTCAGGGGCGAGGACAGTTCGGGGGCGGTGAGGAGCCCATAGTGGCCACTATGGGCTCCTCACCGCCCCCGAACTGTCCTCGCCCCTGACGAATTTCGCGACGGCTCCCTCTGCCGCCCAGACTCCCAGCGCGCAACCAGCGCCTGAGCTGAATCTTCTACGCCCCATCCCATGAGCAAGCTGGCCTGGGCCTACGAGGCCCCACTGCGCGACATGCGCTTCGTGCTCGAGCATGTGCTCGACGCTCCCGCCGCCTGGGCCGCCTGCCCGGCGCAGGCGCAGCTCGACCTGGAGACGGCCTGCGCCGTGCTGGAGCAGGGCGCACGCTTCGCCACCGGCAGACTGCAGCCGCTCAACGGCCCGGGGGACCTGGAGGGCTGCCGGCTGGAGCCGGACGGCCGGGTGCGCACGCCGGCGGGTTTCGGCGCCGCCTATCAGGCCTTCGTCGAGGCGGGCTGGCCGGCGCTGGCCGGCGATCCGGCCTGGGGCGGGCAGGGGCTGGGCCTGTTGCTGGACGGACTCGTGCGGGAAATGCTCGATGCCTGCAACCACGCCTGGAACATGTACCCGGACCTGTTGCACGGTGCCGCGGCCACCCTGGCCGCCCACGGCAGCGAGGAGCTCAAGGCGCGCTACCTGCCGCGCCTGGTGAGCGGCCAATGGCTGGCGGCGATGGCGCTGACCGAGCCCCAGGCCGGCAGCGACCTGGGCCTGCTGCGCACGCGCGCCGAGCCTCGGGCCGACGGCAGCCTGCGGGTCAGCGGCAACAAGATCTTCATCTCCGGCGGCGATCACGATCTCAGCGACAACATCGTGCATCTGGTGCTGTGCCGCCTGCCCGATGCCCCGCCCGGGACGCGGGGCCTTTCGCTGGCCCTGGTGCCCAGGCTGCTGCCCGACGGTACGCGCAACTCCATGTCCTGCGAAGGCCTGGAAAAGAAGATGGGCATCAAGGCCAGCGCCACCTGCGCCATGCGCTACGAAGGCGCCACCGGCTGGCTGGTCGGCGAACCGGGGCGAGGCCTGCAGGCGATGTTCGTGATGATGAACTCGGCACGCCTGCATGTCGCGCTGCAGGGACTCGGGCATGCCGAGATGGCGATGCAGAACGCGCTGCGATACGCGTTGGAGCGCCGGCAGTCGCGCGCCCCCGGACCGCGGGGCGAGCAGGCTGGCGCGGCCGACCCTATCGCCCGCCATCCGGCGATTCGGCATGCCTTGCTTGCGCTGCAGGCGCAGGTCGAGGCGGCCCGGGTGATCGCGGCCCGCGCCGGGCTCGCGCTGGACCTCGCCGAGCATCACCCCGAGCCAGCGCGCCGCGCCGCCGAGCAGGCGCGCGCCGCGCTGCTGACCCCCTTGCTCAAGTCCCAGCTGACGCGCCTGGGTTTCGAGGGGGCCAGCGCCGCCCTGCAGGTGTTCGGCGGCTACGGCTACGTGCACGAATACGGTGTCGAACAAAGCGTACGCGATGCGCGCGTCGCCATGATCTACGAAGGTACCAACGAAGTCCAGGCGGCCGACCTCGTGCAGCGCAAGCTGCTGGGCGACCGCGCCGCCGCCTTGCAGGCCCTGCTGGGCGAGTGCGAGGCCGAGGCCGGGGCCTGCGCGTCAGCGCCGGGGCTGGAGGACTTCGCGCAGGCGCTGCGCGGCCAGTGCGACGCGGCGCGCGCTGCGCTGGAGGCGCTGCTGGCGCCGCGGGATCCGGCGCTGCTGCTGGCGCTGGCGCCCGACGTCATGGAGGCGCTGTGGTGGCTGCTCAGCGCCTGGGCCTTCGCTGCCAGCGCGCGCGCCGCGCTGCGGGCCGAGCCCGCCGACGCGGCGTGGCGGCAGGGCAAGCTCGAGCGCATGCGCTACGGAGCCTGCTGGCTGCTGCCGCGCGCCTCGCTGCACTGGAATCGCATCATCTCCGGCGCGCCCGCGCTGCCGGAACTGCACGCGGCGCAATAACACGCCGCGACCCACGACCCCCTGGAGGAGAGCATTTCATGAAAGTCTGGAAAACCGCCCTGGTCATGGCCGCGATGCTGGGCGCGGCCCCCGCCGCCATGGCCGACGTCAACGTCGGCGTGATCCTCTCGCTCACCGGTCCGGCGGCCTCGCTGGGCATTCCGGAACGCAAGACCATCGAGCTGTTTCCCAAGACCATCGCCGGGCAGGACATCCATTACACCTTCGTCGACGACTCGTCCGACCCCACCGCGGCGGTGAAGGCCGCTCGCGAACTGGTCGAGAAAGATCACGTGGACCTGCTGTTCGGGCCCAGCATCACCCCCAACGCGCTGGCCATCGTCGACGTGGTGGCCAGCAGCGGGGTGCCCGACATCGCCATCGTGCCCAGTGTCGCGGTGCCGGTGACGCAGCGCACCCGCTGGGTGTTCAGCACCCCGCAGAGCAACGACCTGATGGCCCACGCGGTGGTGCAGAACATGCTGTCGCACGGCTACAAGAAGGTGGCCTTCATCGGATTCAGCGATGCCTATGGCGAAGGATGGTGGAAGGCCTTCTCCGCCGATGCGGCTCGCAACGGCATCGACATCGTCGACAGGGAGTCCTTCGCGCGCACCGCGACCTCGGTGACCGGGCAGGCCCTGCACATCACCGCGTCCAGGCCGCAGGCCGTGCTGATCGTGGCCTCGGGCACACCCGCGGCCTTGCCCGAGCGCGCGCTGCAGCAGGTCGGCTTTCACGGGCAGCTGTACCAGACCCACGGCGTGGCCAACCCCGATTTCCTGCGGGTGTGCGGCAGTGACTGCGACGGCACCCTGGTGCCGGCCTCGCCCGGACTGGTAGCCGCCCAGCTGCCGGAATCCTCGCCCATCAAGGCCGCGGCCATGCGCATGGCCTCGACCTACGAGAAGGCCTACGGCAACACGGTGTCGCAGTTCAGCGCGAATGCCTGGGACACCGGGCTGCTGCTGGAAAGCGCCCTGCCGGTGGCGCTGAAGTCGGCCAGGCCCGCCGATCTGGCCTCGTTTCGCGGCGCTCTGCGCGATGCCATCGAAGGCCTGCACGGACTGCCCACGCCGGATGGCGTGTTCGACCTGTCGCCGACCAACCACAATGGACCTTCCGGGCACGCGGTCGTGATGTTGCGCATCGAGCATGGGGCCTGGCAGCTGGTGCGCTGAGGCCCCGCACGCGTGCCCCCGGCAGGCGCCGGGCATGCCGCGGGGGCCGCCCGCGGCCCCCGCGCAGCGTTGATTCCTCAGTCGAACACGGGGGTTTCGACGCCCAGGACCTTGTGCAGCTTGGGGCTGGTGGTGGTGTACTGCAGGTGCACCTTCTTCTCGGGGAACACGTAGTGGGCGGCGCCGAAGGCGGCCAGTGCGGCCTCGTGGAATCCGG
>DAIDHU010000378.1 GCA_027451915.1 Thiomonas sp.
GATCCTCACCAACAGTCGCATGTGCGCCGAGGGCCACCGCCCGATCTGCCAGGACACCGGCATCGTCAACGTGTTCCTGCGCGTGGGCATGGACGTGCGCTTCGAGGGCCTGAGCGGCTCGCTGCAGGACGCCGTCGACGAAGGCGTGCGCCGCGGCTACCTGAACCCGGACAACAAGCTGCGCGCCTCCGTGCTCGCCGATCCGCTGTTCGAGCGCAAGAACACCCGCGACAACACCCCTGCCGTGCTGCATGTCGAACTGGTTCCCGGAAACACGGTGGACGTGCAGGTGGCCGCCAAGGGGGGCGGCTCGGAGGCCAAGTCCAAGTTCGCCATGCTCAACCCCTCGGACAGCCTGGTCGACTGGGTGCTCAAGACCGTACCGACCATGGGCGCCGGCTGGTGCCCGCCGGGCATGCTGGGCATCGGCATCGGCGGCACGGCCGAGAAGGCCATGCTGATGGCCAAGCAGGCGCTGATGGACGACATCGACATGAGCGAGCTGCTCACGCGCGGCCCGCGCGACCGCTTCGAGGAACTGCGCATCGAGCTGTACGACAAGGTCAACGCGCTGGGCATCGGCGCTCAGGGCCTGGGCGGCCTGACCACGGTGCTGGACGTGAAGATCCGGCACTGGCCCTGCCACGCGGCCAACCTTCCGGTGGCCATGATCCCCAATTGCGCCGCCACGCGCCACGCCCATTTCGTGCTCGACGGCCAGGGCCCCGTGTACCTGGAGCCGCCCAGCCTGGACCTGTGGCCCGCCGTGCACTGGACGCCCGACACGCACAAGAGCCGGCGCGTGGATCTGGACACCCTCACCCCCGAGCAGGTCGCCGGATTCAAGCCCGGCGAGACCCTGCTTCTGTCGGGCAAGCTGCTCACCGGGCGCGACGCCGCGCATGCGCGCATCAGCTCCATGCTGGCCAAGGGCGAAAAGCTGCCGGTGGACTTCACCAACCGGGTGATCTACTACGTCGGCCCGGTCGATCCGGTGCGCGACGAGGCCGTGGGCCCGGCCGGACCCACCACGTCCACCCGCATGGACAAGTTCACCGAGACCATGCTGGCGCGCACCGGCCTGATCGCCATGGTCGGCAAGGCCGAGCGCGGACCGGTGGCGCTGGAGGCCATCCGCAAGCACAAGAGCGCCTACCTGATCGCCGTGGGCGGCGCCGCCTACCTGGTGTCCAAGGCCATCAAGAGCTCGCGCCTGCTGGCCTTCCCCGATCTCGGCATGGAGGCGATCTACGAGTTCGAGGTGCGGGACATGCCGGTCACCGTGGCGGTGGATTCGCAGGGCGAATCGGTGCACAAGACCGGCCCCGCCGAATGGCAGGCCCGCATCGGCAAGATCCCGGTGACCACCGCCTGAAGGCGGCCAGCGCCGCGAGGACCCGGTGATGGAGATCACGCCAGGCACAGCGGCCGCGCCGGGTTCCGCGGCCGTCGACGCGGCGCCCTGCATCGGGGTGTTCGATTCGGGCCTGGGCGGACTCACGGTGCTGGCGGCGCTGCGCCGGCGACTGCCGCATGCGCGCCTGCTCTACGCGGCCGACTCCGCCTTCGCGCCCTACGGAGAGCGCGACGCCGCCTACGTGCAGGAGCGCTCGCGGCTGCTCACCCGCTTTCTGCTCGCGCAAGGGGCCCAGTTGATCGTCGTGGCCTGCAACACCGCCACCGCGCTGGCCATCGCCGAGCTGCGCGCCGAGTGGCCCGGGCTGCCTTTCGTGGGCATCGAGCCGGCGATCAAGCCGGCCCTGGCGGCGCGCGCCGAGGCCGACGGCCCGGTGGGCGTGCTGGCCACCAGCGCCACGCTGGCCAGCGGCCGTTTCCGCGCCTTGCTGGCGCAGCACGGCGGGGGAGCCCGGGTGGTGCTGCAGGCCTGCCCGGGGCTGGTCGAGGCCATCGAGACCCGCGGGCCGCAGGCGCCGCGCACCCTGGAGCTGCTGCGCCGATTCTGCCTGCCCTTGCGCGACGCCGGCTGCACCCGCGTGGTGCTTGGCTGCACCCACTACCCCCTGCTGGCCGATGCCATCCGCGATGTGCTCGGCGACGCGGTACGCCTGCTGGATCCCGCCGATGCGGTCGCCGCCCAGGCCGAGCGACTGGCCCGGGCGCTGCCCCCGCAGGCCCGGGGGGGTGCGGGGCTGCAGGCCTGGAGCAACGGCGAAGCCGCGTTGCTGCTGCGCGTGGCCGCGGCCTGCGCGCTGCCCATCGAGGGCGTGCTGGCGCTGCCGCAGGAAAGCCCGGAGGCGGCCTAGCTGCCGTTCCAACGCCGCGCCGGCCCTGCGGCCCAAGCGGATACACGACGTGGGGAAAACCGGCAAGGCGTGGCGCGCCTAGGCTTGCGCGAATGCCTTCGCCCCATCGCCATGCCATGCGCCGCAGCACCCCGCCCTGTCCTCGCCCCGACACCGGCCCCAGGCTTGCCGGCCTGCGCCGCGCCTTCGTGCTGGCGGCACTGGCCGCGGTCCCGACGGCCTGCCTGGGCTTCACCATCGACTTTCTCAGCCAGCCCGCCGCGTCCGGGCCGGGCCTGGCCTACATGCTGTCCTCGCGAGGGCCCTGTGGCGCCGACGCGCCCTGTGCCGGCCCGTGGGGCGACCCCATCCGCAACGAGGCCGGGTTCAACTGCGGCGGCATGGGCGACTACCACCACAACATCAGTTGGCCCGGCGAAGCCGGCATCGTCGTGCTCAGCCGCATGTCCATGGGCATGAGCCATGACGGCCTGTACCGCTGCGAGGCCGATCGCCTCCTGGAGCTGGACGTCGCCGCGCTGCGCACCCTCGACGTCCTGTACCTGCGCTGCGCTGCCGACGGCGTCTGCCAGGCCTCGGTGAACCAGGCCGGGGACCCGGCGTCCTTGCTGTAGGAAACCTTCAGGATCATCCACAAGCGCCTTTGCATTGGACGTACTCCAACACTTTCAGGGTTAGCCCCGTGGCCACAAGTCTGTAGCAATCCTACATTGGACGGCTATGACTTCCCCCTGGAATCTGAACATCGGCCCGCGCCTGGCGCTGGGCTTCGGACTGCTGGTGCTGATGCTGCTCGGCCTGCTGGGCCTGGCGGTGCGCGACATGCAGCAACTCAAGACCAGCCTGGAGATGGTGGCCGGCACCCACGCGCGCGCCGAGCGCCTGGCCGACGCAGCCTTGCTGAGCACCGAGAAGATCGCCTCGGCCGCGCGCGACGTGGTGCTGCTGATCGATCCTTCGTCCATCCAGGGCGCGGCCAGGCGCCTGGCTGCCCAGGAACAAGCCTACGCGCAGCAGATGCACAGCCTGCAAGGCCATGTGCACGCTCCGGCCGACCGCGCCAGGCTGGCCGCCATCGCCACCATCGCCGCCAGCACCGAGGCGAGCATGCACAAGGTCGTGGGCTTCGCATTGCACGGCCAGGGCATGCTGGCCACCGTGCACCTGTTGCGCGACGTGCGCCCGCTGCAGGCGCGCTGGCAAGGCGCGCTGCAGGCATTCGTCGCGGTGCGCAAGCGCGCCGACGATGCGGCCACGGCCAGCGCGCTGGCCTCCTATCGCCGTGCGCTGGGCTTCGCCATCGCGCTGGGCGCGGCCGCGGTGCTGATCGCGGCCCTGCTGGCCGTTTCCATCACCCGCTCCATCACCCGACCGCTGGCCCAGGCCGTCAGCGTGCTGCACCGTGTCGCCGCAGGTGACCTGGCGCTGGAAGTGCCGCAAGGCCGCGGCGACGAAACCGGCCAGCTGCTGGGCGCCATGCGCGACATGGTCCGGGGCCTGGGCGCCACCATCGGGCAGGTGCGCGGCACCGCCACCCAGCTCGCCACCGCCTCCGAGCAGGTGGCCGAGACCGCCCAGAGCGTGTCGCAGGGGGCCTCGGAGCAGGCGGCCTCGATCGAGCAGACCTCGGCCACGCTGGAAGCCTCCAACGACTCGGTGCGCAGCAGCGCCGACAGCGCGCGCCTGACCGCCTCGATGGCCCAGGAGGCGGCGCAGCAGGCCCGCGGCACCGGCGAGGCGGTACAACGCACGGTGCAGGACATGCGCGCCATCGCCGAACGCATCTCGGTGGTCGACGACATCGCCTACCAGACCAATATGCTGGCGCTGAACGCCGCCATCGAAGCCGCGCGGGCCGGGCAATCCGGCAAGGGTTTCGCGGTGGTGGCCGGCGAGGTGCGCAAGCTCGCCGAGCGCTCGCAGCTGGCCGCGCGCGAGATCGGCCAGCTGGCCGCCTCTTCGCTCAAGCAGGCCGAGGCGGCCGGCGCGCTGCTGCAAAGCATGGTGCCCAGCATCGTCAAGACCAGCACCCTGATCGCCGAGATCGACGCGGCCGGAGCCGCCCAGGCGGGCGGCATCGCCCAGATCCACGCGGCCATGAGCCAGGTCAACGCCGCCACCCAGCACAACGCCTCGGCCTCCGAACAACTCGCCGCCACCGCCGAGCAGATGCGAGGCCAGGCCGCCGCGCTGCGCGCCAACGTCGAGCGCTTTCGCCTGCAGACCTGAGGGGTCTTGCGGGGGCGGGCCCACCCTTCGGCGCGACCCCTTGTAGAGTGGGCGCATGGACATGGAACCTGCCCGCCTGGGCCGCGAAGAATTCCAGGCGCAGGTACTGGCCATGGAACGCGGCATGGATCTGCGCGTTGCACGCATCGACGAGCGCATGACCGGCCTCGAGGGGCGCATCGAGGCGCACATCGCGGGCCTCGAGGGGCGCATCGAGGCCCGCATCGCAGGCCTCGAGGGGCGCATCGAGGCGCGCATCGTAGGCCTCGAGGGGCGCATCGAGGCCCACATGGCCGCATCCTCCGAACGCGATCGGCGCATCGAGCTGCTCGCCAGCAGCGTGGCCGAATCCGCGAAGGAAGCCCGATCGCTGAAGTCCAACATGTGGCTGGCCGTGCTCACCGTGATGCTCACGGTGGTCGCAACGACCGTCGCTTCGTACTTCGCCAGCCGGCAGTCGAACCTCGCCATCGTGCAGGCCGTGCAGAGCAGCTACCAGCAGGGCCGCCTGCACGCGGCGCCCCCGGGCGCGCTGCCCTGACTCCGGCTGGGCAGTCGGCCCGGGCAAGCACGCCCTGGAGCTACAGTCGCGGGAAGCACAGACCCGTGCGCGGCCCGAGCACACCCGGCCCCCTTGGCCCTCGACCATGAAACTCGCCACCCAAGACGTGCATGTTTCATGACCACCTCAGACAGCCACGCACCACCTCGCGCATCTGACCACTCTGGCAAACCTCCCTCGCCGTCGAAAGCGGCAGCTTCGCAGCCACCACCTTTCCACTCGGGACGGAATGGCTGGACGGTTACGATCAGAACGCTCCGATGGTCCAACTCGAACCACGAGCCATGCCAGCCAGGTTGGTCGAGAATGTCTCACCGGCCACCGGCGAGGACGAAGAAAGGTCGATGCCGACTCCGATCAGCGGCGAGCCCGACTGCGGCACGGCGTTAGCCTGGTCATACGGCGCATAGGACGGGCTCGACAGTGCACCCATGCCCGCAAGCATGGGGTTGGCGAAGAAACCGGCCAGGTCGTATCCGGTCGCCGCTTGCCACTGCGCAAAGGTGTCGTTCGATACGGTGTTGAACCCTAGCGTGAAGGCCGTGCTGTTGCCGGCGTTCCAGTAGGCGTTGTGATCGACCTGTACTCCCGGGTCGGCCCCCGTTCCCTGATACCAGATCACTGGCTCGGTCGAGTCCCATCCAATGACCAGGTTGTTCACCACGGCGCTGTTGGGATTCGCTCCGCCGTTGTCCCACAAGTAGATGCCCGCCGTGTAGGTGGACGGGGGCGTCGTGGGCATGAGCACGATCGTGTTGTTGGCGATCAGCGTGTTCTTCAGTCCATGCTGTCCCGACAGCACATTGCCCTCCCAATATTCGGTAATCCCCAGGCGGCATCCCACGAGCAGATTGTCGTAGACCTGCGAATGAGCCAGGTTGGCAGTCATGTTGGCCGAGGAGTTCGCCTCGTCCGCCAGCGCCAGACAGGTGCTGTATTTGTACATGTCGTCGGCCGGTGACTCCCAGGTGCTCGTGTCGAAACCGGAGAAGTACAGCAGATTGCCGCGCGCGATGTCGTTGGGCTGGTTGTCGAAGTACATCTGCATGGACCAGTTGTCCATGCTGAGGTTGTCCTCGAACAGCACGCTTCCAGTGGTCTCCGAGGGGCCGCTACCGTAGCTGATGATGCCCTCGCCGCCGTTGTCAATCACGAGATTGCCGCGAGCAACTCCCTTGTAGGCTTCGCTGAAAGCAAGCCCGCCGCTCCAGCCTCCGCCTGACGAGTAAAAGCCGTTGGTCCCGCGAGGCCAGTTGTGCAGAGAGTTCATGTAGACCAGGTTTTCCAACGCCTGGTTGTTCGCGTTCGCGTTTCCCGACATCAGCATGAAATTGATGCCAGCCTTGATGTTGTACTGGCTGACGCAGTTCTCGACGGTCACGGAGCTTCCATAGCCCCAGATCCCTGAATTGCCGCCGGCCTCGGCTGTCAGCCCGTCGAATACCAGGTAATTGGCGCCGTACCAATAGATTGGACTTGGGTTGTTCGCGTTGGCCACGACCACCGTGGCCGATGAGGGCTGTGCAGAGCCAAAATCCACGGTCAGCGTGGAGCCGTTGTAGGCAAAGGTGCCACTCCCCGACGTGACGCTGGCCGGGTTGTCGTTGGGCGCCAGTCGAAGCGCCTTGTCGTTGACAATGACGACCATGGCCGTGGAAGGGTCGGTTCCGTTGGGCACGGCCAGATTGGAAGATCCATCCAAGGTCTTGCTCACGCTGGCCCGGTATACCGAACCTCCAAGCACAGACCAGGACGAAGACGCGATCACCGGGGACGCATCAAGTACCACGGCGCCACCTCCCGCATTGCCGAAGGTGATGGGGTGCGCGCTTGTGCCGGACAGCCCGCCGGCCAGGTTGATCGTCTGGTGATACACCCCGGGCTCGAACAGCAACGTGTCGCCGGGTTGCATCAACGAAACCGCGTGCGCCACCGTGGCAAAAGCCCTCTGGGCAGAAGTGCCGCTGTTACTGTCGCTTCCGGTGAGCGAGACGTAATAGGTCGTCCCCGTGGAGGAAGCCGCAGTCGAGACGTTCGCCGTCGTCCACGACGACCAAGGAAGGTCCATCGTGACCCAGGTCTTCACACCCGAGACGAGACGCGGGACCTGGACGAGATTTTCGACGGTGAAACTGCTGGGTACGGGCGTCGGTGTCGGCGTCGGCGTCGGCGTCGGCGTACCAGTGCTCGTCGTCGTGGTACTGCTGACAGTCTGCGCCTGCCCCGGCACGTTTGCGTTGTTCGGTGCGGCGCGCGACAGCGTCCCTGCCGTCGAACCGGGGGTACCGGTAGCGGCCCCGCCGCCTCCCCCGCAACCGGCGACAAGCAACGACAGTGCCGCCAGGAAGACGATCGAGGCGAGCGTGGATGAACGACGCAAACGCATGCTTCGCTCCCTTGGGTCAGGTGTGATGAGCGCGCTCGATGTGGCCC
>DAIDHU010000379.1 GCA_027451915.1 Thiomonas sp.
CGCGCCATCTGCTCGAGCCCGGCCCCGACGCAGGGCAGCGCCGGCAGTTGTTCGAGGCCGCGGCCACGGCGCCGGACCATGGCCAGATCCTGCCGTGGCGCTTCGTGCTCATCGGCGAGCAGGCCCGCGTCCGCCTGGGAGAGGCCTTCGAGCAGGCGCTGCTGGAACGCGACGCCGACGCGGGCGCGGAGGAGCGCCGGCGCGCCCGCGACAAGGCCTCGCGCGCGCCCTTCCTGGCCCTGGCCGTGGTGCGTGAGCGCGGCGACGGGCAGGAACACATCCGCCCGCACGAGCGCATGGTCAGCCTGGGATGCGCCTTGCAAAATCTGCTGCTGATGGCGCATGCGCAAGGTTTCGGGGCCGGGCTGGTCAGCGGGCTGGCCATGGACAGCCGTGCGCTGCGCGCCTGTTTCGCGCTGGGCGAGCATGAGCGCGCGGTGTGTTTCGTGGCCATCGGCACGCCGGCGCGCGGCCGCGAGCCGCGGCCGAAGCCTCAGCCGGAGCGCTTTGTCGGCGAATTGGCGCCTTGAGCCCGCCGGACTGGGCGCGCGGCCGGGGCGGGAAGCCGACCGGCCCGGGCTCAGCCTGCCAGGGTGCTGGTGCCGGCGACCCGCGCGACGGGCTCGACGGCAGGCGCGGCCGGAAAACCTTGCAGCTCCACGCAGTTGCGTCCCGCCTGCTTGGCCCGGTACATGGCCTCGTCGGCGCGTGCCAGCGCGCCGTCGATGTCGTCGTGCACGCCGTCGATCAGCGCCACGCCGATGCTCACGCTGAGCTGCAGGCGCAGCCCCTGGCAGCGCAGCGCATGGTCGCATACGGCGCGGCGCAGGCGTTCGGCGGCGTCCAGCGCCTGCGCGGCGTCCATGCCCGGCAGCAGGGCGGCGAATTCCTCGCCGCCGATGCGTGCGAGCAGGTCCTGCTCGCGCAGCACCGCGGCCAGGCGCCCGGCGAGCTGCTGCAGCACGATGTCGCCCACCGCATGGCCGTGGCTGTCGTTGACCGACTTGAACAAGTCCACGTCCAGCGCCAGCAGGGCCAGCGGGGCGGGCGCGCATTGGCGCCGCGCCTGCTCGGCGCGCAGGAAGAAGCCGCGCCGGTTGTGCAGCGCGGTCAACGGATCGGTGTGCGCCAGGCGCCGCAGTTCGTGCTCCTGGCGCTTGCGATGGGTGATCTCCACCAGGCTGGCCAGCACCGCCCGGCGGCCGTCGTAACGCAGCTTGCGGGCCGAGACCATGACATCCAGCACCCGCCGGGAACTGTCGCGGATGCGCATGTCCACGGGGCCGAAGGCCTCGTGGTGCGCGAGGGCACGGGTGAGCATGTGCCCGGTCTGTGCATCGGCATAGAAATCCTCGGCGCCCAGCTGCGAAGGGTCGGGAAGCAGGCGCCGCGGGTCGAGCAGGTCCAACGCGGCCTGGTTCAGGTGCAGCAGCCTTCCGCGGCGCTGCCCGGCCAGCACCAGGGGCACCGGGCTGACCTCGAACAGGTGGCGCAGATTCTGCTCCGCGCTCACGCGTTCGGCCACTTCCCATTGCAGGCGCCTGCGGTCCAGCCAGGCGTTGCGCTGGGAGCGGTTGCCGTTCGTGGCCAGCTGCCAGCCGACGATGTTGACAAAGCCCAGGATCATCACGAACAACACCACCGTCTTCGGGGGCGTGGGCAGCAGGGTGAGCATCTGCAGGCTCGCCAGCCCGACCCAGGTCGGCATCATCCAGAGCTGCAGCGGGCGCACCATCGGCGCGTAGCTGAAAATGATCAGGCAGAGCAAGACGGCCGCGAGGGCCTGGTAGGACGAGGCCGATCCATGCAGTTGCACGACCGCCCGCTGGCCCGCCAACAGCGCCAGCTGAAACAGGGGCATCCAGATGCGCAGGCGGCTCGGGTCGGCGCGGGAGGCCCGGCGCGTCGCCCAGGCCAGGCGCAGCCCGACGGCCAGGACCATCGCGCGCACCGCCAGCAGCAGCGGCCACGAGATCGAGGGCTGGGCCAGCAGGTAATCGGCCAGCATGCCGGCCGCGAAGATCAGGCCGCCCCACAGCGCCAGCGCATGGGCGCGAGGCGCCAGCTCTGTCCAGGTATCGACGATGAAGGCGTCTTCGTCCGATCGCTCGGGAAACAGGCCATAGACCCCTGGAGCCGGGGTCTGGGCGGCGAGGCTCGCGGCGGGGACGGCCATGCGCGCGGCTTCAGCCCTGGCCGAAGTTGTCGGGCATGAGCACGGCGACCACCTCGCCGCGCGCCGTGGCCACTCCGCCGGCGTAGACCGTGGATTCCACGATCACCTTGCGGCCGCGGATCTCCCGGGCCTTGCCGCGCACCACCAGAGCCTCGCCCAGGGGCGTGGGGCGCAGGTAGTCCACGTGCAGCGAGCCCGTGACAAAGCGTGGAGGCGTCCTGGCGCCGGGGCCCAGCAGGGGCTGCTGGCTGGCCTCGGCCATCGCCGCCGCGGCGGTCGCGGTGGAATGACAGTCGATCAACGAGGCGATCACGCCGCCGTACACGAAACCGGGCACCGCGATGTGGCTGGCGTCGGGAACGAACTCCGACACCGTCTGCTCACCGTCCTGGAAGGTGCGG
>DAIDHU010000380.1 GCA_027451915.1 Thiomonas sp.
GCTCGCGGCGCGCAGCGACCGCGCGCACCCGGCGCTCCCCGTAGCGTCGGACCAGCCAGCTCAAAAGCCGGATGTCGTCCGCGCACTCGATGCGCACCCCCAGGCTCCACAGGGGCTGCTCCTCGACGGATGGCTGGAACATGTCGTCCTCCTTGCGCCCGCGCGGATCGATGGCCCCGGGGCTGCCGGCTTTGGTTTTGCAACCAAGTTAGACAAAACCTTGGGCGGCCGCGTTGCGATTGCTCAACATCCAGGCCCGGACTCTGCGTTCCGGTGAGGCGCCTTGCGGCCTGCCAAGAAAAAACCCGCCGGGACGCGACGGGCTGAAGATGCGTTCACACAGAGGCTCTCTCAGTCACGGGCCGCGACCCGCTCGCAAGGCGGCAACCCTGCGCGGGTTACCGCCCTGCGCTCCCGAGCATAGGCAGCTTGTGTGACCAAAACATGTCGGCCCGTGCGCAGCGCGCGCTCCGAGGCCGCTTGAGCCCGCCGAGCCGCGGGCGCTATGCTCGGGGCCTCGACGCCCCGCGCCGCCGCTCGGCGCCGCACCCACGAGCCGCGCCCCGCATGAAATTCCTCGACAGTCAGTCCAGCGCCCCGCAGTCGATTTCCGAGAGCAGCGATCCGCTGACCCTGCACAGCCTGCTGGACGGGCTGGACCATGTCGGACTCGACCGACGCGGCACCTTCCAGGCCCTGGAGCTCACCTTATGGTCCCAGCACGAGGGCATGAGCACCGGCAGCGCCGCCACGCTGGTGGGCACGCGCCCCGGCAACGTGCTGGTGGTGCTGTCCGACTTCGCGATGAACCAGGGCGAGACCCTCGCCGTGCATCGTCAGTTGCCGCTCGAGGGGCCGTCGCCACGCACGCCCTGCCATGTGCTGTCCTCGCGCCCCGGCATGCGCGCCGGGGACGCCGATCGCACCTACGTGCTGGAATTGCAGCGCGCCCGGGCGGCCTGAGCGGCCTGCCCGGGTATCTCGGTGCTAGCCCGGAATGCTGGCGCCCAGTTCGCGCGCGATGCGCTCGGGCTTGGGCGACTCGCGCAGGCGCAGGCTATGCGCCACGACCCGGATGCGTCCCGCATCGAAACGGTCGAGCAGCCAGTGCAATTGGCGCGCATCTTCCGAGCTTTCGACGCGCACCCCCAAGCGGATCCAGATGGGATCGCTGTTCAGCGAAGTCATCAGATTCTTCCCCCTGCAACAGATGTGCGCACAGCTTACGCTGCAACGCAGCATGCAGGTGTAAAAAATCGCTGGGCGCTTCTGCCCTGCGTCAATAGCCGATGTTCGCGTGCACCTGCGGCAGGGCCTCGGAGCTGAGCATGGACCACACCAGATGGGCGATGCTCTCCGGCGCGATCACCGTGCGCGAATTGCCCTTGCGCGCCAGACCCTGGCGCAGGCTCTGGCGCACGGACAGTTGCCCGCTGAGGTCGAACACGATGTCGATATCCCCGGCCTGCGCCAGCAACTCGTTGAGGCTGAGCACCGGGATGCCCGCGGCCTCCGCCGTCGCCCTCCCCGGCGTCTGCGCCATTTCGGAGACCGCGGCGACCTCCAGACCGAGCGCCGCGCGCCCGAGCATGGCCTCCAGGAAGCGTGTGCCCACCCGTCCCAACCCCACGATCGCGATTCGTTGCATAGTGATCTCCTCCCTGCATGGTGGCGGCCCACGTCTTCGCAGAGGTCCGCCCGATCTTGTCATGGATGGTACCCAAGCGAACCCCCTTCACGGCATGTTGGACATCGAATCACGCCTTCATGCCAGCGCGCAAACCCGGCCGATCGCGCCCATGCTGCGCCATCGCGTGCTGAAGCGCTCCCCGCGCGCGACCGCCTGGCTCGAGGCGCACCGATAATGCGCACACGAACGGAGTCGCGCACGCCGGGCCCGCAGCTCGTGGCTCGGCCCGCCTGAACATCCACGACAGACGACATGCAAGGATCGGTGCTGGTGCTGGGGGCCGGAATGGTCGGTGTGGCTTGCGCGCTGGAACTCCAGCGCAAAGGCCTGCAAGTCACGCTGGTCGACTCGAGGGAACCCGGCAGCGAGACCTCGCATGGCAACGCCGGGGTGCTGACGCGCAGCTCCATTGTTCCCTTCAACAACCCTGCCCTGTGGGGCGCCCTGCCCGGGCTCCTGTCCAACCAATCGGCCTCGCTGCGCTATGACCCGGGCTACCTGATGCGCAACATCGGCTGGGTCACGCGCTTCCTGCTGGCCGCGCGCCCCGGCACCTTCGAGCGCACGGTCGCGGCACTCGACCAGCTGATCCGGCTTTCCCTGCACGAACATGAACGCCTGCTGGCCGAGTCCGGGCAACTCGCGCGCCTGCGCAGCGACGGCTGGATGTTCCTGTACCGCCAGGCGCCCCGCACACCGGCCATGCGCCTGCAAGTCGAGATGTACCGCCGCTGCGCGGTCGAGGTGGAGGAGCTCGACCCGGCGGCGATCCGTGCCCTGGAGCCGGCCCTGCGCCCCATCTTCGCCCGCGGGCTGCTGATCCGCTCGGCCCATTCGGTGGACGACCCCGGAGCCGTGGTCCGCGGCTACGCGGAGCTGTTCGCGCGCCGCGGTGGGCGCCAGTTGCGACGCAAGGCGGTCGGCATCGAGCGCCAGGCCCAGGGCTGGACCACGCATTTCGAGGACGGTGGCAGCGAACAGGCAGGGCAGGTGGTGATCGCGCTCGGCCCCTGGTCGGCCGCGTTCCTGCGTGGCGCCGGCCTGCGCATCCCGATGGCCTTCGAGCGGGGCTACCACATGCACTACGCGGGGGCGGCGGACGGCGCGCCCGCGCTCAGGCGCCCCATCCACGACGCCCAGGCCGGCTACGTGCTGTCGCCCATGCGCCGCGGCCTGCGCCTGAGCACCGGCGTCGAGCTCAACGCCCTGGATGCGCCGCCGCGCCACGCGCAACTCGAAGGGGCGCAGCAGGCCGCCGCCCAGGCCCTCGAACTGGGCAGGCGCCTGGACGAAAGCCCGTGGAAAGGCGCCCGCCCCACGCTGCCCGACAGCCGGCCCATGATCGGCGAGTTGCCGCGCCGCGGACTCTGGGCGGCCTTCGGGCACCAGCACATCGGATTCAGCACCGGCCCCGGCACCGCCAGTGTGCTGGGCGCCTTGATGGCCGGCGAGCCCGCGCCGATCGACCCCGCGCCCTTCGCGCCGCAACGCTTTCAGGGGCTCGGGCCTGCCGGGTCCCGCTCATGACGGGCATTGGGTTCGTGTGCCCGCGCAAGCCATCAGCGGGCGCGGACCCGGCGCGGCGAACCCAGGTTGCGCCAACTGCCCAGCAGCAAGGTCTCCATGTCCACCACCAGGCGACCCGTGGCCTCGCGCACGGCCTCGCGATACGGCGGCATGTTGGTGCATTCGAGCACGATGCTGCGTAGCTCCGGATGGGCGTCGACCAGCGCACGCGCCGCCTGCACCACATCCTCGCGCGCCTGCTCGAGATCGAGACTCGGATGGTTGCCCAGGATGCGCTCCCGGAATTCGCTGCCTGGACGCACGCCCTGCACGGGAACTCCGGGCGGCACGCCGGCGCCGTCCAGCTCGGCGGGTCCCAGGCTTTGCCGGTCGATGGTCACGATGCCCGGCTGGGCAAGCTCTCGCACCTGCAGCAGGCTGGAGGTGATCACCGGCACGCTCAGGGCGCTCGCCAGTCGAGGCTGGTAGCGGCTCAGGAATCCGCAGGTGGTGGCGACCAGGGCTGCGCCCTCGCGCTCGAGCTCGAGCGCGCCCTGAATCACGGATTCGAGCATGGCGGGGTCCGATTCCTGGACCGCGCGCCTGGGCCCCACCCCCTGCATGCGCAGGTAGCGCACCGCGATTCCGGCGCGCTCGAAGGTGCGCGCGCAGCCGATGTCCCCTGGCGGACGCGGAAAACGCGTGTCGAGCATCAGGATGCCCAGGAATCCCTCGGCCATGCCTGCATCTCCTTGGCGCAACCCGTTGCGGTGCGCGCACATACCCGCGCCTGAGCGCGCGAAAATGCCCTGCCCCGGCTCAGGCGGCGGCGCGAAAACGCGCCAGGAAGCTGCGCGTGGCCTCCTCGCGCGGCTGATCGATCACCTGGGCCGGCGGCCCGGCCTCGACCACGACCCCG
This sequence comes from Thiomonas sp., assembly GCA_027451915.1. Lineage (GTDB taxonomy): Bacteria > Pseudomonadota > Gammaproteobacteria > Burkholderiales > Burkholderiaceae_C > Thiomonas_A. The sequence continues at coordinate 4,116 of DAIDHU010000380.1, forward strand.
TCGCGCATGAAAATCACCCGGTCGGCGACCTCGCGCGCGAAGGCGATCTCATGCGTGACCAGCACCATGGTCATGCCCTCGGCCGCGAGTTCCTTGACCACCGCGAGCACCTCCCCGACCAGCTCGGGGTCGAGCGCGGCGGTGGCCTCGTCGAACAACATCACCTGCGGCTTCATCGCCAGCGCGCGGGCGATGGCCACGCGCTGCTTCTGGCCTCCCGAGAGCTTGGCCGGGAGATAGTCGGCGCGATCGCCCAGCCCGACCCTCTCCAGCAGGGCGCGGGCACGCTCGCGCGCCTGCTCGCGAGGCATGCGCAGCACGGTGACCGGACCTTCCATGACGTTGGCCAGGGCCGTCATGTGGGGGAACAGGTTGAACTGCTGGAACACCATGCCGGTCGCGGCCCGAAAGCGCGACATGCCGCGCGCATCGGGCAGCCGGGTGCGCGCGCCCTGGAACTCGATGCACTGCTCGCCCACGCGCAGACTGCCGCCGTCGGGGATGGTGAGCAGGTTCATGCAGCGCATCAAGGTGGACTTGCCCGAGCCCGAGGGGCCGAGGATGGCAACGACCTCGGCCCGCGCCACCGTCAGGTTCAGGTCGCGGAGAACGACATGCGAACCGAAGGACTTGCGCAGCCCGGAAATCTCGATCAGGGGGGGAGCGTCTCGCATATCCCGGCTCAGTGCTCGCCCTTGTCCTGGATTTCCAGCTTCTGGGCCAGCAGGGTCGCCGGAAACAGCACCAGGAAATAGATCACCGCCGCGGCCGTGTACAGCTCCAGCGGGCGGTAGGTGGCCTGCGCGGCGCTTTGCGCCTGGTACAGCAGATCGGGAACCGCGATCACCGACAGCAGCGAGGTGTTCTTGAGCTGCATGATCGACTGGCTGACCAGCGGGGGCACCATTTTGCGAAAGGCCTGAGGCAGGATGATCCGGCGCATCACCTGCAGCGGCATCATGCCCAGCGCCTGCCCCGCCTCGGTCTGCCCGCGCTCGATGGACAGGATCCCGCCGCGGATGATCTCCGAGTAGAAGGCTCCGCCGTACAGCGACAGGCTCATGGCCGCGGCGACGGGCGCGGACAGCTGCAGCCCGGTGAGCACCGGCAGGGCGTAGTAGATCCACACCAGCTGGACCAGCAGGGGCGTACAGCGGAACAACTCGATGATCGCGCGCACCGGCACCACCAGGGCGGGCAGGCCGGAGATGCGCGCCAGCGCCGTGAGCAGTCCGAACACGAAGCCGCAGACGATGCACACCACGGTGAACACCACCGTGTACCACAGGCCCGCCAGCAACTCGTGGCGGTACTGCCAGATCACGTTGAAATGCCAGCTGTAGGCCGGCACCCCCGACGCGTGCGGCCAGCCCAGGCGCAGCAGCACCGCGATCACGGCGAGCGCGGCCAGCGCCCACGCGCCAGCCGGGTACCCCTTGCGCGCGAGGCCGTCGCGCATGTCCCGGTCCGAGGGCACGGCGCCTGCCTCGCCTTGTGGATCAGGCACTCAGAACTTCACCTCGGGCGGGAAGCTGCTGGGGGGAATCCCCACGAGCTTTTGCATGTTCTTCAGGATGTCGGCCTGGATCTCGCCCTTGGAGCGCGCCTGGCCGATCCACGCGTCGAGGCGCTTGAGCAGGCCGTCTCCCACGCCCTTGTCCACGGCCACCGTCACGTCGGAAGTGCTCACGGGCGAGGGCACGTACATGGTGCCCACCTGGGGCTGCATTTTCACCAGCGGCTCGGCCAGCAGCACCACCAGGGCCTGGCAATCCGCGCGGCCCGACTGCACGGCCAGCGTGGCCTCGCTGGACTGGGTGAAACGCAGGATGGTCGCCTTGGGCAGGCGCGCGGTGGCGAAGGCGTCCTGGTTGGAGCCCAGGTCCACGGCGATGCGCATGGAGGGCTTGTTGAGCTGCTCCCAGTCCTTCACCATCACGCCCTTGCGGCACACGGCGGTGAAGGTGTTGTGGAACAGCGGAATCGAGAAGTCCAGCACCTTGCGACGCGCCGGCGTGGGCCCCGCGCCGAACATCACGTCGATCTTGCCCGACTGCAGGTCCAGCACCGCGTTGCCCCAGGTGGTCTCGACGAACTTGACCTTCACGCCCAGGCTCTTGGCGAAGCTCTGCGCGAAATCGGGGCAGAAGCCTTCCCACTCGCCGGTTTCGCGGTTCTTGACGAAATACGGAACCGCCGCGGCGACCGCGCCCACGCGCAGCTCACCGCTGCTCAGCACCCGCTTGAGCACTTCGTCCGTGCCCTGGGCAAAGCTCAACCCGGTCGCGGCCGTGCCCGCGAAGGCGGCCATCGCCTTGCAAAACTCGCGCTTGCGCATGATGTGGAACTCCCCGCTTGGAATTGTTGGTGGAATGGCAAAAACACGCAGCAGCGCAGTCTAAGCCGCGCCCTGGCAGGTGGCAACCGACGCAGGCGCGAGCTGGCGGCGCAACGCCACTGCGCTCAGGACGGCTCCTCGTCCAGCAGGCGCCGGCGCAGGGCCGCCGGGGTGACGCCGAATTCGGCGCGAAAGCGCCGAACGAAGTGCGAGGGATCGGAAAAACCCACGCGTCGTCCGATCTCGGCCACCGACAAGGTCCGGAAATGCCGGTCGCGCAACAGGCGGTCGGCGACCCCCATGCGCTCGGCGTGCAGGCGCGCGCTGAAGGAAGCGCCCTCGCGCGACAGGGCGCGGTGCAGGGTGCGCTCGGAGATGCCCAGTTCCCCCGCCACCTCCGCCGCGCTCAGCCCGGGCTTGCCGAAACTGCGCTGGATGAAGGCCTGGGCAAGGCGGGCCAGCTGGTCGGGCTCGAGCTGCCGGGCCGATCCTGGCTGGCGCTCGTGCAGGGCCAGCGCCAGCAGGCTGCCGAGCTGGGAGGCCAGCAGCTCGCTGCGCGTGTCCAGCTCGAGCACCCGCTGGGGCTGGATCTGGCGCAGCAGCAGGGCCAGGACGGAACTCCAGCCGGAGGGCCCGCCCAGCACCTGGGGCTGCTCGAACTCGGCCTGCGGCACCCAGGTGCGCAGCCACGACGCCGACAAGGACAGCGACAGGGTTCTTGCGCGGCCCGGGCGGCGCATCTCGAAACCTCGGCGAAAGTCTCCGCAGACCACGTCGCCGGGAGCCAGCTCGAAACCCTCGCGCCCACCACGCAGGGCCCACTCCGAGGGCGTGTCCATCACCATGAGCAGGACGTCGCGTTCGCCGCTGGCGGAAACGCCGGCGTCGGCTGGCATGAGCATGCGGGGCACCACGGAATCCACCCAGGATACCCGCAGGGGGCCGAAGGAGGATTGTTGCAGCGAGGCCTCCAGCTGCGTCTCGCGCGGCATGTCCAGGTCGGCGTTGAAGATCCGGTCGCGCAACAGCGCGAGCCAGTAATCCCGCGCCATGTAGGGGGGAACGTCGCTGGTGGACCAGCGCTTGAGCAGGGTGGGACACACGGGGCCAGCTCTCCGCTGCGGGTGGGGACGAAATGTCGCAGCGCGAGCATAGCGATATAAGTAAAGAATTCAATACATCAAGTTACTGATAGATATCAAATTCCCGATACTGGAGTAATCCGGTACTAAATTTGGCGTAAATCGGCCATGCTACGCACACATTCGGCCATTTAGATCTGAATCATGCACATATCCTTGGCGAATTGACAAAATAAACCAAAGACCACGGAGCCCATGATGGACAACGAGCAGTTGCTGTTCATGGCCGAGAACCTGCTCGGCCCCCTGAGCACCCTGGAAATGCTCGCCGAGGCCGACGACGGCTACGAGAATCGGCTGCTGTTCATGAACGCCAGCGCACGCGATTGGTTCGCGCGCTGCCGCGCCGAGCTCAACGCCCATCTGCACGGCGCCGACGTGGCCGATTCGGCCGGCAAGAGCATTCACCAGTTTCACCGCAACCCCTCGGTCCAGAAGGGCATCTTCCGGGACCTGGCGGAGGGCCGGCGCTCCAGCTACGAGGTGAGCCTGGATCTCGGGAAATGCCGATTTCGCATCAGCGTCTATCCGGTGCGTTCGAACGATGGCCGGCTCGTGGCCTTTCACGCCAGCTGGCTCGACATCACCGCGCGCACCGCGGTGGAGCGGCTTTCGCGCACCCTGCTCGATGCCTCGGAGGGGCTGCAGAGCGAAATGCGGACCAGCCTGCGCGGACTGGAAAGCGCCGTCGAGGTCTTGCACACCCTGCAGGACCTGGCGCAGAGGAGCACGCAAAGCGTCGAGTCCCTGGGCTCGGCGGCCAAGAGCATCGGCGGCATTGTCCAGACCATCCGCGAAATCGCCGCGCAGACCAACCTGCTCGCGCTCAACGCCGCCATCGAGGCCGCGCGGGCGGGAGACCACGGCCGGGGCTTCGCGGTCGTGGCCGACGAGGTCCGCAACCTCGCCTTGCGGGTGCAGGACGCGACCTCGCGGGTGCAGCAGCATGTGGAGGCGATCGGCAGCGAGGTCGACGGCATCACCGCGCATACCGACAAGGGCCGGCACACCACGCGCGAGGCGGTGGGCACCATCCAGGCCGTCTCGGCACAGTTCCAGGGCGTGGGCCGGCTGTCCGAGGATCTGCTGGGCACGGCCAGGAACCTCGAGGAAGTCATGGCCTGAGCGCCAGCCCGCCACTGGCCTGCCCCCGTCCCATGGATCCGGCTCAAGCCTCCCCCGAGGAGATCTACGGCCCGAGCGTGGCCCCGCTGCTGCTTGCGCTGCAGCGCACCGCCGTGGCCGTGACCCAGACCTTCGCGCAGCGCTTCTACGGATCGCTGATGCAGGCCGGCGAGACCCGTTCCGTGCTGGACCTGCTGGGACGCGCCGAGTTCGCGCGCCTGCAGTCGGCGCAGACCCGGCATCTGCTGATGCTTCTCGACCCCCTGCTCGACGCCGAGGCCCACCGGACCCGGGCGCAATCGGTGGGACGGGTGCATGCCCTGGTGGGCGTGGACATGATGTGGCTGATCGACGCCTACAAGCTGTACCAGCAGACCCTGCACGAATCGCTGCAGGACCTGCCCAGGCAGGACCAGGTGCAATTGCAGCATGTGCTGGACCGCCGGCTGCTGCTCGACCTGCAGGCGCAAAGCGCCGGATATCAGCAGGTCGAGGAGGAGTTGTCGCGCGCGCTGGCGAGCATGCAGCAGGCCGCCATGATGGCGCGCAGCACCATCGACCTGTACCAGGGCGTGCTCAAGGCGCTGTGCGGCGTCGATGGCGTGCTCGCCGCGAACGTGGCCAGGCTGGGCACGCGCGGGCTGCTGGAAATCGAGGCCCTCGACGGGCCGCTGGCGCAGGCCCATGCCGACGCGATCCGTGCCGGCGACGCCCCGCCCATCCGCATCACGCGAGATGCGCCGGTCGCCGGCGAGACCGAGGGCGTGGCCGCCCGCGCATGGCGCTCGGCCCAGGTCACCGCCAGCGACGCCTACCAGCTCGCGCCGGAGGCCGAGCCCTGGCATGAACTGGGCATGCGCCTGGGATTTCGCTCCAGCGTGGCGATCCCCCTGCTCGACGAGGCCGGGCAGACCTTTGCCTTGCTGAGCGTCTACAGCCGATGGCCCGGCTTTTTTCGCGCGCGGGGCCGGCACCTGTTCCTGCAGCACGTGCAACAGACCATCGGCCTGGCCGCGCTGCGCCATGGGCAGGGCCATGTCATCGCCCATGCCCTGCGCCAGCGCTACCGGGCCCTGGTCACGGCCCGCCGCATGGCCCTGCTGTACCAGCCGATCATCGACCTGAAAACCGGGGCTCTGCGCAAGGTCGAGGCGTTGGGCCGGCTGGTCGCGCAGGACGGCTCGCTGGTCAGCCCGGGCGAATTCCTGCCCACCCTGGGCAACCAGGACCTGCTGCGCCTGTTCGAGTTCGGCATGGAACAGGCCTGCCGGGATCTGGCGGAGTGGCACGCCGCGGGCATGCGCTTTTCCGTATCCCTGAACCTGCCGCCCCAGGGCGTGGGCGAGCCCGCCTTCCACGACGCGCTGCTGCACACCCTTCGGAACGCCTGCATCGACAGCCGGATGCTCGAGCTGGAAATCCTGGAATCGCAGGAATTCAAGCCGGCCGCCGATCGCGATCAGTTCCTGCGCGAGCTCAAGATGCTGGGCATCCGCCTGGTCCAGGACGATCTCGGGTCCGGGCACAGCTCCTTGCTACGCATGGACAGCATGCCCTTCGACGAAGTGAAGATCGACCAGGGCCTGGTGCGGCGCGCCGCGCAAAGACATCCCCATCGCGCCTTCGGCTTCATCTATTTCCTGACCCAGCTGGCCCACGAGCTGGGCGCCTCGGTCACCGTGGAAGGCCTGGAGAACCCGGGCCTGATCGAGGCGGCGGCCGTGATGGGGGCCGATTGCGGGCAGGGCTTCGGCATCGCCCGCCCCATGCCGGCGGCCGAGGTCGCCGCCTGGGCGCGCACGGCGCAGGAAGCGACGGACCCGCTGCATCCCCGCACGCCCTGGGGTGCGCTGGCCGGCTACCTGCTGTGGGATCGCCAGCTCAAGGCGCTGGACCCCTGGCCCGAGATGGTCGAGGATTTCGTGCGCGCGCCCTGCCGGGTGCAACACTACATCGACAGCCACGACCCCGACAACGCCGAGCTGCAGCGCCTGCTCGACAAGAACCACGCGGTGGCGCTGCGCGGCTCCTCCGGCCGCATGTACCGGCTCACTCGGCGCAATGTCATCCAGGCGCTGGCCGAGCTGGGCCGGCGCGCCGCGTAGCAGGGTGCTGCTCAGGCCCCGCGGCCGCGCGCCAGCAGCGCCAGCAGTTCGCGCAAGGCGCCATGGCCGTGCAGCTGGGAAAGGTCCAGCGCGGTGCTGACCGGGTACAGCGCGCCGAGATCCAGCCCCACGCCCACGCCCATCACCTCGACCTCGCCGGCTTCGCGCAGGCGCGCCACCACCTCCACCAGATGCTGCTCCAGGTAGCCGGGAGGATTCGCGTTCCCGCTGGCCGTGTCCATCGGGCAGCCGTCCGAGATCACCAGCAGCAGGCGCCGCCGGTGCCCCAGCCCCTGCATGCGCGCGCTGGCCCACTGCACGGCCTCTCCGTCGACGCCCTCGCGGTACAGATCGGGCTTGAGCAGCGCGGCGATGCCGGCGCGCGAGCGCCGCCAGGAGGATTCGCGCGCCTTGAACACCAGGTGCGTGACTTCGTTGAGCCGCCCGGGCTGGGGCGGCTGGCCGGCGCGCAGCCACTCGCGGCGTGCCCTGCCGCCGTTCCACGCGCCGGTCGTGAAACCCAGGATCTCGTGCTCCACGCCGGCCAGGTCCAGGGCGCGGGAGAACACGTCGACCAGCAGCGCCACCGGCTCGGCGTGCTGGCGCATCGAACCCGAGCAGTCGATGAGAAAACTCAGCATGCAATCGGCCAGAGGCTGCTCGGGCTGCTCCAGGAATAGCCTGCGCTCGGCCGGCGAGGCGATCAGCTGACTCAGGCGCCGCCCGTCGATGCGCCCCTGTTCGTGCCCGCCCTCCCAGCCATCGCTCTGGGTGCGCGCCAGCAAGGCCCGCAATTGCGCGCCCAGGCGCCCGACATGGATGCCGCTGGCGGCCACGGACTGGTCCAGGCGCTCGCGCAGTTCGCGCAACAGCTCCGGACGCACCAGCGAGGAGGCGGCAAGCTCCCGGTCCCAGGCACGGCTGAACACGCGGTAGCCCGCGGCTTCGCTCGCATCGGCACTTCGACTGGAGGCCGCCGCGGCCAGCGCCTCGCCGTCGCCGCCCTCGGGCTCGAGCAGCAGCTCGAATCCGTTGCGGCTTTCCGGCTCCTCGCCTTCGTCGGACGATTCGCCCGCCGCCGCCTGCTCACGCGCCTTGCGAGCGCGCTCGCCGACCT
>DAIDHU010000381.1 GCA_027451915.1 Thiomonas sp.
CGAACCAGAGCCCGAACCAGAGCCCGAGCCCGAGCCCGAGCCCGAACCAGAGCCCGAACCAGAGCCCGAACCAGAGCCGGAACCGGAACCGGAACCCGAAGCCGAGCCCGAAGCGCGCAGGCCGGGGATCGACGAGCCCGCCGCGCCCGCTGCGGTGGAGCGATGGGTCGATGAGTTCGAGGACTTCCACGCCATCGAGTTGCTCGAGACACGAGCGGCTGCGCCATGGAATGTCTCCGACGAGTCGGACCCCGGTCCGATCGCGAGCCCTTTCGAGGCGATGCCGCGGGCCTTGCCCGATGCGCAGCCCGCGGACGCGCTCGCCAATGCACAGCGGCAGGATGCGGAACAGGCCATGTCCGCCCCCGAGCCGATCGCTGCAACGCACGCACCGGCCGACGGCCTCGAAAGCGGAGTCGACGAATCGGGGCGCATGCGCCTGGAGCCTTCGTTCGAGCCGCGTTTCGTGCGCCAGGCGCTGCGCCGCGAGCGCTGGCAACGCCCATGGGTGCGTGCACTGCTGGGCGGCCTGGCGCTGCTGCTGCTGGCCTGCGGCGCCCTGCAGGGGGCCTGGATCTGGAGGGACCGCCTGGCCGTACGCTGGCCCGCGCTGCGCCCGGCACTGGCGCGCATGTGCGCGGTCGGCGGCTGCCGCGTCGCGCCGCCGCGCCGCCCGCAGGACCTGGTGATCGATGCCTCGTCGATGTCTCCGGCCGGCCCGTCGCGCCTGCAGCTCGACATCTCGCTGCGCAACCGGGGCGACGCTGCAGTGGCCTACCCCTGGCTTCAGCTGGGCCTGGGCTCGGGCGGCGATGCCGACCAGGTGCTGGCGCGCAAGGTCATCCCGCCCGAGGACTACCTGCGTGCGCTGGGCCTGGACCCGGCGGCGATCCAGGACCGCCTGCGGCAGGGCCTGCCGTCCGGAGGCGCCTTGCACCTGCGCCTGCAGCTGGGCTCTCAGGCGCCCGCGGCCGGCTCGTACACGGTGTATCTGTTCTATCCCTGAGGGCCTGCGCGGGCCGCCGCGGCGCGCGTGGCCGTCAGGCGTGGCCATCAGCTCAGACCGGCGACGTCGTCGAGCGCCGCCAGGTATGCGGCGTCGAGCATGAGCGAATCCCAGGGCAGCGGAGCTTGCACGGCCAGCAGCGCGGCCCGGCGTGCCGCAGCGGCGGCGTCGGGCTGCCATTCGCCGGCGCGCTGCGCGCGATGCAGGGCCTCGATCAGCGTGTCCAGGCGCGCGCCGGCGTCCAGCGGGGAGACGTTGCACACCAGGGCCAGGTCGCAACCGGCGCGCAGCGCCATCAGCGCGGCCTGCGCGTCGTCCGCGGCCACCTCGCGCGCTCCCTGCATGGTCAGATCGTCGCTGATGATCGCGCCCTGGAAGCCCAACTGCTCGCGCAGCACCTGTCGCAGCCAGCGCTCGCTGAACCCGGCCGGCAATCCATCGACCTTCGGATAGACCACGTGGGCCGGCATCACGGCGCGCGCGCCATGGCGCAGCCATCCGTACGGCGCGGCGTCCGCCGCAACGATGCGGTCCAGCCCGCGCCGGTCCACCGGCAGGGCCACGTGGGAATCGGCCTGCGCCCAGCCATGGCCGGGGAAATGCTTCAGGCAATGCGCAAGCCCAGCGGCCTGCAGCCCGCCGATCAGGGACTGCGCGAGCAGGCTCACCACGCGAGGGTCGGCATGAAAGGCGCGGTCGCCGATCACCGACGAGCGCCCCCAGTCCAGGTCGACGACCGGGGTGAAGCTCAGGTCGATGCCGCAGGCGCGCAGCTCCGCTCCCAGCACCCGTCCGACGGCGGCGGCGGCCTGCACGGCGCGCATGGCGTCGCGCATCCACAGGCGGCCGAGCGCGGCCATCGGGGGCAGCAGCGTGAAGCCGTCGCTGCGAAAGCGCTGCACCCGCCCACCCTCGTGGTCGACGGCGATCACGAGGTCGGCGCGCACCTCCTTGATCCGGGTGGTCAGGCCGACGAGCTGGGCGCGCGATTGCCAGTTGCGCGCGAACAGGATGACCCCGCCGACCATCGGATCGCGCAGGCGCCGCGCCTCGTGGGCCTGCAGCTCGAGGCCCGCGACGTCGATGAACAGGGGGCCGTGCGGCAGGCTCATGCGGTTCTCCGGAAAACGGTTTGAGGCCAGCGTCGCTCAGCGCGCCGGCACGGTAAGGGGCGATACCCGCTCGGCGACGACGAAGGCCACCGCGGTGTCACGCTCGTCGCTGATGCTCACGTGCAGCAGCAGCCCGCGCTGTTCGCACCACGCGGCCAGCGCGCCATGCAGCTCGACTCGCGGGCGCCCGTCGGCGGCGTTGAGGATCTCGCAGGCCTGCCAGGTCATCGGCATGCGCAAGCCCAGTCCCAGCGCCTTCGACAGGGCCTCCTTGGCGGCGAAGCGGGTGCCCAGGTAGGCCATGCCGCGGTGCTCGCAGCGCGCGCGCCGGGCCTCGAACACGGCCAGCTCGCGGTGACCGAGAATGCGCTGCGCGAAGCGCTCGCGATGCCGCGCCCACACCTGTTCGATGCGCCGCAGGTCGCACACGTCGGTGCCGATGCCATGCAGCGCGCCGTTCATGCGGATTCGATGCAGGCCTTGAAGTCGCGCACCGCCTGCTCGATGCCGACGAACAGCGCGTGCCCGACCAGCGCATGACCGATGTGCAGTTCCCGGATCTCGGGCATGCGCGCCAGCTCCGGCGTGCTGCGCAGCGTCAGTCCATGTCCGGCGTTGGTCTGCAGTCCTGCTGCGCGCGCCCGCGCGATGCCCTCGCGCAGGCGCTCGAGCTGGCGCTGCGCGAGCTGCGTGTCGCCGGCCTCCACGGCATCGGCGAAGGCGCCGGTGTGCAGTTCCACGAAGGGCGCGCCGCTGGCTGCCGCGGCGT
>DAIDHU010000382.1 GCA_027451915.1 Thiomonas sp.
GGAAACAGCTCGCCCGCGGCCGCGGCGGCCGCGCAGCCCGCGGCATCCTGAACCACGGCATGCGGCGCGCAAGGCACCCCCAGGCGCTGGAACAAGGCCTTTTCCTGCGCACGGTCCTGGCACACGGCCACCGCGGGCGCATGCGGCGCCAGGCGAACGTGCCGATCCAGCCATTGCAGGGCCGCCGCCGGCACGTTCTCGAACTCGATGGTCACCGCGCCCGCCATGCGCGCCACCTGGTGCAACCCGTCCACGTCGTCATAGGCGCTGCACACGTGGCGCGTGGTCACCTGCGCCGCGGGCGCGCCGGCCTGCGGCTCGAGCACCACCACCTCGTAGCCGGCGGACTGGGCCGACTGCGCGAACATGCGCCCCAGCTGGCCGCCGCCCAGCACGCCCAGCACGGCGCCGGGGGCGATGAACTCCTGCGCCGGCCGCGTCACAGCCCCACCCGCATGGCGCTGGCCTGCGCGGTCTGCTCGGCGCGGAAGGCCTCCAGGCGCTGCAGCAGCTGCTCGTCGCCGGCGGCCAGCATGGCCGCCGCGAACAGCGCGGCGTTGGCCGCGCCGGCCTCGCCGATGGCGAAGGTGGCGACAGGGATGCCCTTGGGCATCTGCACGATGGACAGCAGCGAATCCTGGCCCTGCAGGTGCCGGCTGGGCACCGGCACGCCCAGCACCGGCACGGTGGTCTTGGCCGCCAGCATGCCCGGCAGGTGCGCGGCGCCGCCGGCGCCGGCGATGATCGCCGAGACGCCACGCGCACGCGCGCTGGCCGCGTACTCGAACATCGCATCGGGCATGCGGTGCGCCGACACCACGCGCGCCTCGAAGGGGATCTGCAGGCGCTGCAGCATGTGCGCCGCGTGCTGCATTACGTCCCAGTCGGAACTCGAACCCATCACCACGCCGACCAAGGCCATCTTCGGTCCCCCAACGTGAAAAGCCCACCATTTTACCGGCGCCGGTATGCTTCACGCATTCGGGCGCCCCGGAGGCGAAACCGCGACGACTGCCTGCACCCCGGGGCCTGGAAAACGCAGCCGCCCGCCCCCATATCCGGGTTTTGGAGAACCTAACGCCATGATCGACGCCAACCTAGCCAATTTCGAGACCGAGGTGGTCGAGGCCTCGCGCAGCCTGCCCGTGCTGGTCGACCTGTGGGCCCCGTGGTGCGGCCCCTGCCGCACGCTGGGGCCGATCCTGGAAAAGCTGGAGACCGCCTACGAAGGGCGCTTCAAGCTGGTGAAAATCAACACCGAGGACGAACAGGACCTGGCTGCCGCCTTCGGGGTGCGCAGCATCCCCATGGTGGTGCTGCTCAAGGACGGCCAACCGGTGGACGGATTCGTCGGCGCCCTGCCCGAGGGGCAGATCCGCCAGTTCCTCGACCGCCACGTCCCCGCCGCCGAGGAGCCGGCCGAGGAGCAGCCCGAGGCGGCGCAGGACGCGCCGCAGGACCCTGGCGCGGCGCTGGAACAGATGCAGCAGGCGCTGGCCACCAACCCGGCCGACGATGCGCTGCGCGGGCGCTACGTGAAAATCCTGCTGGAGGGCGGACGCCTGGACGACGCCCGCCGCGCCTTCGAACCCCTGGCCGGAAAACTGGCCATCGATTCCCTGGCCGGCGCGCTCAAGGAATGGATGGACGCCATCGACGCGGCCGCCCAGGCTCCGGCCGACGAGGCGCTGCGCGCACGCATCGCCGCCGACCGCCGCGACTTCGCGGCCCGCTTCGCCCTGGCGCAACGCGCGATGGCGCAGCGCCAATGGACCGCGGCCATGGACGAACTCCTGGAAATCCTCATGCGCGACAAGAACTGGGCCGACCAGGCCGCGCGCAAGGCCTACGTGGCGGTGCTCGAGCTGATGGCCCCGCCGCCGCACAAGACCACCGACGGCCAGGCTCCGGCGGTGGACCCGACGGTGGAAACCTACCGGCGACGCCTGAGCATGACCGTGCTCAGCTGAACAGACTCCGGCGCCGCAGCGCCGGGCGAGGGGTCGGCGCGGCCGGCCCCTACCTGGCCGCCAGGCGCTGCAACGCCTCGCGATAGCGCGCCGCGGTGGCCTCGACCACCTCCGGGGGCAGCGCGGGCGCGGGCGCCCGCTTGTTCCAGCCCGGCACCTGCTCCAGCCAGTCGCGCAGGTACTGCTTGTCGAAACTGGGGGGCGAGATGCCCTCGCGCCACTGATCGGCCGGCCAGAAGCGCGAGGAATCGGGAGTCAGCGCCTCGTCCATCCACACCAGGCGATCCTGCGCATCCAGGCCGAATTCGAACTTGGTGTCGGCCAGGATGATGCCGCGCGACTGCGCGTGCTCGGCGGCGCGGGCGTAGATCTCCAGGCTCACGTCGCGCATCTGCGCCGCGACTTCCACGCCCACCATGCGCACCATCTGGCCGAAGTCGATGTTCTCGTCGTGCTGGCCCGCCTCGGCCTTGCTCGCCGGGGTGAAGATCGGGTGCGGCAGGCGCGCCGCCTGCTGCAAGCCCTTGGGCAACTCGATGTCGCAGACCTTGCCGCAGTCCTGGTAGTCCTTCCAGCCCGATCCGGCCAGGTAGCCGCGCACCACCGCCTCGATGGGCAGCGGGCGCAGGCGCCGCACCACCAGCGCGCGCCCGCGCACCTGGTCGCGCTCGGCCGGGGCCACCACCGACTCCGGATCGATGCTGGTGAGGTGGTTGGGGATCACGTCCTCCAGCAGCCCGAACCAGAAACAGGAGATCTCGGTCAGGGTGCGCCCCTTGCCGGGGATGCCCTGGTCCATGATCACGTCGAAGGCCGAGATGCGGTCGGTGGCGACCATCAGCAAAAGGTCGTCCCCGACGGCGTAGTTGTCGCGCACCTTGCCGCGTCCGACCAGCGGCAGGGATTGGATGGTGGTATTCAACAGCGGAGTGTCAGTCATGCGCGTGCATCGGGCGTGGCCTCGCGCGCGGACCATCCGCGCCAGGGGCTCCAGCAGGACATTGTAGGCAGCCCGGACGTCCCCAGCCCCCGAGCCCCCACGCGGCGGCCTACCCCCTGTGGCGCGCCCGGCGTTCGCGCACGGCATCGGCCAGCTCGTCCATCAGGCGCAGCGAATCCTCCCAGCCCAGGCAGGCGTCGGTGATGCTCTGGCCGTAGCGCAGCGCGGCCGGGTCGTGCTGGCCGGGGTTGAACTTCTGCGCGCCGTCGAGCAGGTGGCTTTCCGCCATCACCCCGAAGATGCAGCGCTCGCCCGCGCGCAGCTGCGCGCCGATGTCGCGCGCCACCTCGAGCTGGCGCTCATGCCTTTTCTCGCTGTTGGCATGCGAGCAATCGATCATCAGCCGGCACTCCAGCGCCGCCGCGCGCAACTGCTCGCAGGCCGCGCGCACGCTGTGGGCGTCGTAGTTGGGCTTCCTGCCGCCGCGCAGGATCACGTGGGTGTCCTGGTTGCCGCGAGTCTGCACGATGGACACCTGCCCGCTCTTGTGCACCGACAGGAAGGAATGCGGCCGGCGTGCGGCCAGGATGGCGTCGATGGCGATGCGCAGGTTGCCATCGGTGCCGTTCTTGAATCCGATCGGGGCCGACAGGCCCGAGGCCAGCTCGCGGTGCACCTGACTCTCGGTCGTGCGCGCGCCGATGGCTCCCCAGGAGATGAGATCACCGATGTACTGCGGGGAAATCACGTCCAGGAACTCGCTGCCGGCCGGCACGCCCAGGCGGTTGATGTCGATCAGCAGCTCGCGCGCGATGCGCAGGCCGTCGTCGATGCGGAAGCTCTGGTCGAGGTAGGGATCGTTGATCAGCCCCTTCCATCCCACCGTGGTGCGCGGCTTCTCGAAGTACACCCGCATCACCACCTCGAGCTCGCCGGCGTGTCGCCTGCGCTGCTCGGCCAGGCGCTGCGCGTACTCGCGCGCCGCCCGGGGGTCATGGATGGAACAGGGGCCGATGACCAGCAGCAGACGGTCATCCTGCCCCTGCACGATGCGGTGCACGGCGCGTCGGGTGTCGCCGATCAGGGTCTCGACCGCGCTGCCGGCGATGGGCAGGCGGCGGATCAACTGCTCGGGAGCGGGCAGCGGGCGCACATCCTCGACGCGCTCGTCGTCGGTGGCCGAGGTGCGCTCCGCGGTGGGCGCCACGGGGGCGGCTCCCGCCGCCTGGCGCTCGGGAACGAAATCGGGACTGGAGGGATCGAGCACGGACATCTCCTGGGGCTCCTGCTGGGGGATTCCGGCGCGGACCCGGCGAAAAAAAACCGCCGGGCTTGGCCGGCGGTTTCTTGAGGAATTCGTGGGTTCAGCTCAAACTCTGCCCTCTCCCTCCGCCGGCGCGGTGCGAGAACCAAAAAAAGCCGTAAAACCAGAAGCGGGCGGAATGCATGGCGGAAAAAGGGTTTGCGGGCCCAGTATAACCATGCCGGGCGCGCCGCGCCAGGTGCGCGAGAAGGCGGGCCGGCCGGCGTGGTCGTTCAGCCGCGTCGCGGCCACATGCGGCGCAGGGTGTCGTCGCGCTCCACCACCGCGTGGAACAAGGCGCCCGCCACGTGCAGGCCGATGGCGCCCAGCAGCACGTAGGCCACCACCTGATGCACATCGCCCATTTCATGCGCCCAGCCAGCCCCGGTGGGCGCCAGCGCCGGCAGGCCCACGAGGCCCGCCAGGTGCACGACCCAGCCGCGCGAGGAGGCGTTGATCCAGCCCAGCACCGGCAACAGCAGGAAGCCCGCGTACAGCACCACGTGCACCAGCTTGGCCAGGTGCTGCTGCCAGGTGGGGCCGGGCAGCAGGGCCGGGGCGCCGGTGCCGGCACGCCACAGCAGGCGCAGCACCATGAGCGCCAGGATGCTGGTGCCCACGCCGATATGCCAGGCGATCAGACCCACGGGCTGGGTGTCTCGGCGCACGTCCGGCATCAGCCAGGCAAGCCCGAACTCGGCCGCGATGAGCACGAAAATCCACCAGTGCAACGCACGGGCTACCGGGTTATACACGGCTGTTTCAGCGGATTGGTTCATGATCGACAGTCTGCCATCGAAGCCTTAGCCCAGACTTAGTCTGGCGCAAGCTCAGGCCGTGCCGCCCACCGTGACGCGGTCGATGCGCAGCGTGGGCTGCCCCACCCCTACCGGCACGCTCTGCCCTTCCTTGCCGCAGGTGCCCACGCCGGGGTCCAGCTGCATGTCGTTGCCGATCATGCTCACGCGGGTCAGCACGTCGGGGCCATTGCCGATCAGCGTGGCGCCCTTGACCGGGTATTGCAGCCTGCCGTTCTCCACCCACCAGGCCTCGCTGGCCGAGAACACGAACTTGCCGCTGGTGATGTCCACCTGGCCGCCGCCGAAATTCACCGCATACAGGCCGCGGTCGAGGCTGGCGACGATTTCCTGCGGATCCTTGTCCCCGGCCAGCATGTAGGTGTTGGTCATGCGGGGCATGGGGACATGCGCGTAGCTCTCGCGCCGCGCGTTTCCGGTGGGCTTGCGCTTCATCAGGCGCGCATTGAGCGCGTCCTGCATGTAATCCACCAGCACGCCATCCTCGATCAGCACCGTGCGCTCGGTGGGGTGGCCCTCGTCGTCGATGTTCAACGAACCCCGGCGCCCGGGCAGGGTGCCGTCGTCCAGCACCGTCACGCCGCGCGCGGCCACCTGCTGGCCGATGCGTCCGGCGAAGGCGCTGGAGCCCTTGCGGTTGAAATCGCCCTCCAGCCCATGGCCGATGGCCTCGTGCAGCAGGATGCCGGGCCAGCCCGAGCCCAGCACCACGCTCATCTCGCCGGCCGGCGCCGGACGCGACTCCAGGTTCAGCACCGCCTGGCGCACCGCGTCGTCCACATGGTGGCGCAGCGTGGCCTAGTCGAAACGGTCCAGCGCCCAACGACCGCCGCCGCCGGAGGATCCGGTCTCGCGGCGCCCGCCCTGCTCGGCGATCACGCTGACGTTCAGACGCACCAGCGGGCGCACGTCGGCGGCCAGCAGGCCGTTGGCGCGCATCACCAGCACCACGTCGTACTCGCCGGCCAGGCTGGCCATCACCTGCACCACGCGCGCATCGGCGGCGCGCGCCATCTCGTCCGCGCGCGCCAGCAGCGCCACCTTGGCCGACGAATCCAGCGCCTGCAGGGGATCGAAGGGCTCGTAAAGCTGGTGGCCGCCGCCATGTCGCAGCGCCTCGCCCACGCGCACCCGTCCGCGCCCCTGGCGGGCGATGGCCCGCACCGTGCCGGCTGCCTGCATCAGCCGCGCCTCGGAAATGTCGTCCGAGTAGGCGAAGGCGGTCTTGTCGCCCTCGATGGCGCGAATGCCGAAACCCTGCTCGATGCCGAAACTTCCGCTCTTGACCAGGCCTTCCTCCAGGCTCCAGCCCTCCGAGCGCGTGTACTGCAGGTAGATGTCGGCATCGTCCAGCCGGTGCTCGAAGGCACTGGCCAGCGCACGCTGCAGCGTGGACTCGTCGATCCCGTAGGGCTCGAGCAACAGGCGCCGTGCCTCTTGCAGGCGCAGCAGGGCGGGTTCGGTGGCGGTATTCATGGCTCCATTGTAGGAGCCGGGGGCGCCGGGCGCCGGACCACGATACCCCCTGCGCACGCGGGTGTGGCGGACACCCCGCGCCCTGCCGCCCATGCCCTATGCCAAGCGGGACACCCCACGGCGCCGTGGCGTGCCCGGGTGACGATTCACTGCGCCGCCAAGACGGAAATGTGTCCGACCCCGCTCGCTGCCTGCCGTGGCCGGATCATGATTTCCACGTCCTGGTCCAGGGCCGTCAGGAACGCCATCAGACGCTCCACCG
>DAIDHU010000383.1 GCA_027451915.1 Thiomonas sp.
CATGCCCCTGAATCCAGGCAAGCCTCCCAGCGAAGGCGTCATCGGAATGGCCAATCGGCTGGCGCGCCGAGCTTGCCCTGCAGGCACAGCACCACGCTGCTCAGGGTCGCCTCGATGCAGGCCGTGCGCAGCAGGTTCAGGTCGCGCCAGGGGTAGCGCGGGTTGGCGAAGCGCGACTGCAGGTATCCCATGAGCAGGGCCAGGCGCATCTCGGTGGCCAGGGGGATGCGCTCGTGTCCGGTGCCCAGTTCGTCGGCCAGTTCCGTGGTCACGCGGGTGGCCAGCGCGATGATGTCCCCGTAGGAGGGCATCAGGGCCTCGGGCAGCGGGCGCTCGATCTGGCTGTCCGGGCCCGAGGTGCGGTAGACGAGTTGGTAGTAGTCCGGGCGCTGCTCCCAGAATTCGAGGAAGGACTCGATCAAGGCCCGGTGCCTCTCGCCAGGCGTTTGCCGCGCCTCCACCCGCGCCCGCATGGCGAGCAGGCATTCCGCGTAGGCGACCCGCCAGAGTTCGTGCAGCACGGCATTCTTGCTGTCGAAATAGCGATACAGCGACATCGCGCTGCGACCCAGGGCGGAGGCCAGGCCCTGCATGGTCACGGCATCCGTGCCACCTTGCTTGAACAACTCGAAGGCCGCGGCGACGATGGCGGCCTGAAGCTGCCGGTGGTCCTCGGCGTTGCCACGGCGCACGCGGCCGGGTGCGGAGGGGACGGGCGGGGATGCAGGCGGGGATTCCATGATTCGGGGTAACCCTAACAACTTGTCGGGTATGTATAAGCGTAAGCATAAATATATGCCACAATTCGAGTCTATCGGAGCTTGCCCTGTCTTACCAGACAGTGTCCTCGGGGACGCGCAGGGCAGACCCAGGATTTCCTGAGCCCCTCGGGGGCGGGCCGCGCAAGGCCCGGCCCTGGAGGTTTTCGGGAACCCCGGGCCTGCCAGCGAAGCCTCACGGTGCGAGCTCAGGGCGCCCAGGCCGCCACCAGGCCTCGGGCGCGGGGACTCCACACGCTGCAGGGACCCATTTCCAGGCGACAGGGCGCACAACGCCCGAGTCTTTCCGACTCCTTGTCGCGCAGGATGCCGCTCCACACGGACCGGCCTCCCCCTGCGCGGCGATGTGCCCAAGGACTGGATGACCGCGGCCTCAAGGGCACGACACCATGAAATCTCTGGGCACTTGCGAGCTGTACGTATCGGCTTGCGGAACCATCGAGCACGCCAACGCGGCCGCGCAGCATGTGCTGGGCCTTGCCGGCGATGCCCTGCGCGGGCAGCTGGTCCTGAATCGCCTCGACGAGTCCTCGCGCAAGCGCTGGCGCGATTTCTGGCTGCAATGGACTCCGGGGACCCCGCTCGAGCAGGCCGAAGCGGTGCAGGCCCCTCCGGACCTGAACATCGTGCGCGGCGATGGTTCGTGGGTGCCCACCTGCGCCAAGGTTCGGGCATCCCGAGACGGCGAACCCGGGCGCGCGGTGCTGACCCTGCGTCCGCTCGTGGCCAAGCCCCTGTCCGGCAACGGCCCAGCGCCGGACTCCCTGCACGACGCGCTCACCGGGCTGCCCAATCGCCGCGGGGCGCGCGACATCATCGAGGCCGCCTCGGCCCTGGGAGCGCAGGCCGGGGAGACCATCTCGGTCGCCTGCGTCGACCTCGACAACTTCCGCAGCGTCAACGAGGGCTACGGCCACGACCTGGCGGAGAGCCTGCTGCGCAGGGTCGGGGCCTTGCTGCAGGAATGCGCGCAGGGATTCGGAAGGGTGTGCCGCAGCGCCGGGGATGAATTTCTGATCATTCGTCGCAGTGCTCGCAGCGCCGAGGAAATGCGCGGTTTCGTTCCCCTGTTCATGAGCCGCCTGCACAGGCCGATCGAAGTGGGGGGCGAGACCCTGGTGGTCACCGCATCGGTGGGCGTGGCCACCCAGGCCTGCGAGGGCAACCGCTTCGACACCCTGATGCAGCGCGCCAGCCAGGCCATGAGCCGCGCCAAGCGCCTGGGGCGCAACACCTGGTACATCGCGCTGGAAGAGTCGGCCCCGTGCCTGGCGCAGCAGCTCATCAAGACGCGCCTGTACCGCGCCATCGAGCAGGGCCACCTCGCACTGCACTACCAGCCCATCGTGGATCTTCGCACGGGGCGGCTTCGCTCCCTGGAAGCCCTGATGCGCTGGGAGGACGAACAACTCGGCCAGGTCAGCCCCTCGATCTTCATTCCCATCGCCGAGGAATCCGGGCTCATGGCCGCGCTGGGCGCCTGGACCCTGGAGCAGGCCTGCCGGCAGGCCGCGCAATGGAGGCGCTCCCATGCCGTGAGCGGCCCCATCGCCGTGAACGTATCGGCCGTGCAATTGCAGCGCGGCGAGTTCGAGGTGGACTTGCGGCGCATCATGGCCGAGCACGCGGTATCGCCCGGCATGCTGGAGCTGGAGGTCACGGAGTCGGCGTTGATCCACGATGGCGCCCACCTGGCGGCGCTGAGCTCGCGCCTTCGCGACCTGGGCGTGGGCATCGCCATCGATGATTTCGGCACCGGCTACTCCAACCTCCTGTACCTCAAGCATTTCCACCCCTCGAAAATCAAGATCGACCGCTGTTTCGTGCACACCATCACCAGCGCGCCCGAAGACCGCGCCATCGTGCGCGCGGTCATCGACATGGCCCATGCCATCGGCGCGAAGGTGGTGGCCGAGGGGGTCGAGAACGAAGAGGTCGGCCGCCTGCTGTGCGAGCTGGGCTGCGACGAGGCGCAGGGCTACTACTTCGCCCGCCCGGGGCCGGCGGCGGCGATGGACGAGTGGCTCAGCGGCGAATACCCCAGCTGCATCTGTTCCGTGCGGGCGGCCTGAAAGCCGGGCGCTCCGCGGCCGCCGGCCCGGGCGGCGCGCATCCCCGAGCTCGCGCACGGGGCCCTTATCATGTGCCACGACGCAATGCCCGCATGGACGCTTTCGTGAACACAGCCAACCACGCCCTGCAAGGGATTTCCTCGATGGCCACGCGGGCGCTGCTTGCCCAGCTGGCCCAAAGCTGCCGCCGGGATCGCGGCGTGCAGGTGAACTTCGAATCGGTGGGCGGGGTCGACGCCGCGCGCCGCGTCGCCCAGGGCGAGGCCTTCGACCTGGTCGTGCTGGCGGCTGACGCCATCGACAAGCTCATCGCCGCCGGCAGCGTGCTGGCCGACAGCCGCGTGGACCTGGTGGTGTCGAAGACCGTGGTGGCCGTGCCCGAGGGCGGCGCCCGCGTCGACGTGAGCACCGAGCAGGCCCTGCGTCAGGCGGTGCTGGATGCGCCGGCCATCGGCCATTCAACCGGGCCCAGCGGCACGGCCGTGCTGGCGCTGCTGCAGCGCTGGGGCGTGCTGGACGCGGTGCGCGAGCGTCTGGTGCAGGCGCCGGCGGGCGTGCCGGTGGGGCGCCTGCTGGCCGAGGGCAAGGCCAGCCTGGGATTCCAGCAGACCAGCGAACTGGTGGGGCTGGCGGGGGTGCGCGTGCTCGGAGAACTCCCCGCCGGATGTGAAATCGTCACCCGCTTCGCCGCCGGGGTGTGCACCGCGTCGGCCCGCAGGGACGAGGCGAGGGCGCTGATCGCCTACCTGGCCTCGCCCGAGACGGCGCAGGCCAAGCGGGCGCAGGGGCTCGAGCCGGCCTGAGCGGCTCAGGCCGCCGCGCGTTCGGCGATCTGCGCCATCCAGGTCTGCGCCGAGTCCTTGCTGCTCATCTCCGCCGCGACCAGGCCGTCCACCATCACGGTGGGCGTGACGTGGATGCCGTTCTGCCGGGCGTAACGGGCCTGCCACTTCATCTCCACGGTGACCCGCGGGTCGGCGAAGGCTTCGGCGAGATCCAGGCCCGCGAGCTGCTCGATGCGGGCCAGGGTCTGGCGCGGGCTGCGGTCGAGCAGCGGGCCCGCGCAGTGATCGACGAGCACGAATTCCTCCCGGTGGGCAAACACCGCGGACAGGACACGCCGCGCGGCCTGCCGCCCCCCCGCGCCGGCCGATGCCGCGAGCACCGCCCGCGTGACCAGCGGGGAGAACTGGTGCCAGGGCTGGGACAGCAGGCGCAGGTGGATGCTGAGCCGGCGCGAACCGTCCAGCTCCAGCAGCTCGTCGAGTTTCGCGTAGGCCCTGGCGGAAAAAGGGCAGGTGGGTTCGACAAAGAGCTCGACCCGGCAAGGGCCGTCTCCCCAGCGCAGGGCTTCGAGGCGGGAGGGGTTCATGGCGCAGGTGCGGGATTCGCGAGGCGGGGTTGCAGGGCGCGGCGCAGCACCTGGTTGCTGAGCCAGTTCACGGAGCGGCGGGCGTGTTCGGCCACCACCTGGGCCGGCAGCTGTCGATAGTCGTCGTTCATGACCAGCAGGCTGTAGCCGCCGCGGTAACCCGTGCGGTCGATGCCGCGGATCATCTCGATCAGCCGCGCGCTGTGTCCCCCGTCGCCGGGAAACACGCGGCCGTGGTTGGCCGCCGCGCGGCGGTCGGGGTCGGATCCGATGGTGGCCTCGCTGAAGTCGGCGAGCTGAACCAGGGCGATGCGCCCGGGGTCCACGTCCTCGAGGAATCCCAGGTCGGATCCGGTCATCAGGATGTGCAGGGTGTCGAGCACCAGGTGGAAGTTCGCATGCTCCACGGCGCTGACGGCGGCCCAGGCATCGGCCGCGGTGCGCACCCGGTGCGCCCAGGGCACGGCCTTGTAGCCGATGCGCACGTTCAGGGGCACGGCGAGATTGGCCAGCTTGCGCAGATCCTGGATCTCGTCGCGCCCCTCCGGCGCGCGCGCCTCGGTGCTCGAGGTCAGGATGAGCAGCGGGGCGCCCACGGCCTTGCACATGCGCAGGCATTCCTTGGCGATGTCGACCTTGTAGTCGTGGCGCGCGGGGCTGCGCCCCTCGTAGTCGCGAAGCAGCTGCAGGCCGGCCACCTGGAGCCCGCTGGCGCGCACCAGGCGCACGGCCTGCTCGAAGCCACCCGGGTGGTTGGCCAGGTCGCTGCCCCACAGCATGATCTGGGTGAAACCGGCGGCGCGCGCGTGCCGCAGCTTGCCTTCGAGGGGCCCCGGAAGGGCCACCGGATCGAGGTTGACGTAGCCCTGCATCACGCTTTCCCCGGCCGCTGCACGAAGCCGAATTGCACGCCCCGGGCCACGTTGCGGGTCAGGGCCTGCGCCGGGGTGCTGCGGGGGTCGATGTCGACACCCTGTTCGCGCAGCGAAGCCACGGTGGCCGCGAGATCGCTGGTGCTGAACTTCAGGCGCGCGAAGCCCTCGTCCCAATGCTGGTCGCGGGCCAGATCATCGGGCAGTTCGAGCAATTCGACCTCGAATTTCCCGCAGGGACTGGCGAGCAGCACGCAGTCGGGGTCGATCTCCTCGCCGCCAGCGCGGGGCGTGAACCCGAACAGCTGGCCGTAGAAGTCCGTCCACACGTCGGTGCGCCAGGTCTCGATGGTCTGCACCACCGAATGGAACTGCAGCCCGTGGCGCGCCGGCGGGTTCGGGTCCACGCCAGGCTCGAAGTCGAAGTCCACGTCGTAGATCGAGATGTCGTGGTAGCGGTCCACCAGGTAGAGGATGGAGTCTCCCACTCCGTGCACGCCGGGAATGTTCAGTTCCATGGCCTCGGCCCGGCTGGGGATGGGCCAGGCACCGCATTCCATCAGATATTGGTATGCTTTGCGTGCGTCTGCCACGCGCAACGCCAGTGCGTCCAGTGAAACACTGTCGGGGCCGATGGTGCTGCTGGCCAGGGCCTGGGGGTCGGCGTCCACGACCACGTTCATGGAACCCTGGCGGTACAGGAACACACGCCTGGATCGATGCCGGGCCACCCGCACGAAGCCCAGTTTCTCGAGCACGGCGCCGAAGGCCTCGGGGTTCGCCGTCGCGAACTCCACGAACTCCAGGCCGTTCATGCCCAAGTTGTTGCCATTGCCGCCGATCCTGGGTTGCATCGAATCCGACATTTCATGTTCCCGCAAGGTTCAAGCCAAGTGTTGAGCGCGAGCCGGCAGGGGCCGGCCGTCGCGCCATCCATGCATCCGTGAAACTCCCGACATGACCACCCTCGGAGTCGCCGCCGTCGATCGCGCATTGCGCATTCTCGAAGCCTTCCGCGCGGACGACCGCGGCCTCACGCTGGCCGAGATCGCCCGTCGCACCGGCTACTACAAGAGCACCATCCTGCGCCTGGCCGATTCCCTGGAGAAATTCGGCTTCCTGAAGCGAAGCAGCGACGGGCTGTACCAGATCGGCTACAAGCCCCTGTTCCTCGCCAGTCTCTACCAGGGCCAGTTCCGCAGCAGCGACCATGTGCTTCCGGTGCTGCGCAGACTCGTGGACGAATGGAATGAAAGCGCCTCGTTCTACGTGCGCGAGGGCGACAGGCGCATCTGCACCTTTCGCGTGCAGGGCCGCCGCTCGGTGACCGACACGGTGCGCGAGGGCGATACCCTGGACCTGCGCCTGGGCGCGGCCGGGCGCGTGCTGCTGGCCTTCGGCGGCGAGCGCGGAACGCGCTACGACCAGATCCGCCGGGAACTCTTCGCGGCCTCCTTCGGCGAACGCGACCCGGAGACTGCGGCCTACGCCTGCCCGGTGTTCGGCCTGTCCCGGGCCGTGGTCGGTTGCATCAGCCTGTCGGGGCCGCGCTATCGCATCGAGACCCTCGCGCGCGAGGCCGTGGTCGCCTCGCTGGCCGAGAACGCCGCCGAGCTGACGGCGGCCTTCGGCGGCGACGCCACCGCCTTCGGCCCGCTGATGGCCAAGCGCGCCTAGCCGCGCTCGCCCCGGCCGCGCGGGCCGGTCATGCGGCGTCGGCGACATGGCCGCCCAGCAGCAGGCGGTTGAATTCAGGATTGTCCAGGATGCTCTGCGCCGGCAGGTCCAGCACGATGCGTCCCAGTTCCATGCCGTAGGCGTGGTGCGCGACCTTGAGCGCGCTGCGCACGTTCTGCTCGACCACGAGAATGGTCTTGCCGTCGGCGGCCAGGCGTCCGAGCAGCTCGAACACCTCGCCCACGATTTTCGGGGACAGTCCGATGGAGGGCTCGTCGACCAGCAGGATCTCCGGGCGCAGCAGCAGCGCGCGCGCGATTTCCAGCTGCTTGCGCTCGCCCCCGGACAGGGTGGAGGCCTGGCTGTGCACGCGCTCGCGCAGGCGCGGGAAGCGCTCCAGCACTTCCTCGATGCGCGGGCGAAGCTGCTTGCGCGGCAGCATGATGCCGCCCAGCTCCAGGTTGTGGTAGACGCTCAGGCTCGGGAACAGGCTGCGGTCCTGGGGCACATAGGCCATGCCCAGCTCGAGCATGTCGCGCGGCGTGCGCCCGACGATGGACTTGCCGCGCAGGCGTATGTCCCCGCCGGCGGGCCGGATGAGCCCGAACAGGGTCTTCATGGCGGTGGACTTGCCCGCGCCGTTGGCTCCCGTGAGCAGGGTGATCAGGCCCTCGCGCACCTGGAAGCTGGCCTTGTGCAGGATG
>DAIDHU010000384.1 GCA_027451915.1 Thiomonas sp.
GTCATCCAGGCGTGGAGTTCGCCGAAGGCCGCGCGCCGCCACTTGGGCAGGTCCGCAATGGCCTCGCCCCGCCACCAGGGATTGTCCGGTAGGCAGGGGGAGAGCGAGCAGCGAGGCACGTGCAGCTGGCGGTGGTGAGTACCGTGCCGCAGGGTGCGTCAGGGCATGAAAAAAGCTCCGGGACGTTGAGGAACAACGCCGCGGAGCTTCTTAGGTTCGAGCAGTCTGTACAGCAGCCTGCCGAACAAGCTGTGAATAAGCTGATTTTCTTCAGCTGAATCAACAACTTACCTTCGATGTGGTGGAGAGGAGGAGGATCGAACTCCCGACCTTCGCATTGCGAACGCGACGCTCTCCCAGCTGAGCTACCCCCCCGAAGAAGCGAAATCATACACCACGGCAAGCTCGGCGCGAAAGCCCCTCGCGCGAGCTCACGAGCCCTTCAGCGCCGCCGCCGGAACACGCGCCGCGCTTCGCTGGAGGCCTCGGCGGCATAGGCGTAGCCCTCGGCGTCGAAGTCCAGGATGGCCTCGGGGCGGTCGGCACGGTGCTCGATGATCCAGCGCGCCATCAGGCCGCGCGCGCGCTTGGCGTGCACGCCGATCACGCGCCAGCCGCTGGCGTCGCCTTCCTGGAACACCACGTCGACCACCGGGTGGACCAGCGCGGCCGGGTCGACGGCGCGGAAGTACTCCTCGGAGGCCAGGTTCAGCAGGACCTTGCTGCGATGCGAGCCCAGCTGCTCGCGCAGCGCCTCGGCGATGCGCTTGCCCCAGAAGGCGTAGAGGTCTCGCCCCGCGGGGTTGGCCAGGCGCGTGCCCATTTCCAGCCGGTAGGCCTGCATCAGGTCCAGCGGGCGCAGCAGGCCGTACAGGCCGCTGAGCATCACCACGTGATCCTGCGCCCAGCGCAGCTGGGCAGGCTTGAGGTGCGCGGCGTCCAGCCCGGCGTAGACGTCGCCGGCGAAGGCCAGCAGGGCCGGGCGGCTGTTGTTCGCGTCGAAGTCCCGCGACCACGCGGCGTAGCGCTGGGCATTGAGCACGGCCAGCTTGTCGGAGATGCCCATCAGGCTGCCGAGCTGCGCCGGCGAGAGCTCGCGCAGGATCTCGATCAGGCGCTCCGAGTCGGGGATGAACCGGGGCAGGGTGGTGGGCAGCGGCGGGGTCGCGCTGTCCATGTCCAGGGTCTTGGCCGGAGACAGGGCCAGCAGCATCGGGAGAACCTCGGGTGGGCGATCAGTGGAGTGCGAAGTCGCGCAGCAGCGCCTCGCGCAGGGGCCCGCTCAGGACCTGGCTGGCAGTGTAGTGGGGGTGGTCGCAGCCCACGCGCACGGCGGCGCCGCCACGCATGGCCTCGATGGCCGCGGGGCTGAACTCGAAGCGCAGGAAGTGCACCGCCGAAGTCTTCGCGTCGGTCTCGCGCTCCAGGTCTTCGTCGGCCACGGCCGGCGTGCGCGGGCAGCCCTGCACGTCGACGTAGAGCTGATGCTCGATACCGACCAGGCGCGCCAGCTCGCGCTTGCGCTGCTCGACCTCCGGGTACTCGAGCAGCAAGGTGGCCTTCCAGTTGGTCCCGTCCGGAATCAACGGCGCGTAGGCGTCGATCTCGTCCTGGATGGCCTGCGGCTCGAAGATCTTCTCGATGCGCAGCATTTCCTGGATCTGGTAGCGGATGGTGCGCTCGTCCTCGAACTGCAGGCTCAGGTGCGCCCCCAGCTGCAGGGAGCGCAGCTTGCGGTGGGGGATGATCTCGACGCGCAGGCGCGCGCGCTCGCGTGCATAGGCTTCCAGGCCCAGCAGGCTCTCGGGGGTGGGCTTGCTCATGGGTTCCTCGTGCGCTCCGGTTGCTCGCAGGGTCAAAGCCCGTAGGCCATGCGCAGCAGGGTCAGCGGGTGGGCCAGGCGGGGCTGCGAATCGCCGCCGAGCTCGGCCACCCCCTGCGCGATGTGGTGTCCGCCCAGGGGGCAGTACGAGCCGATGTAGTCGGGGTGGGCCGCGGCCATGGCCTTGAACACCGGCTTGCCGATTTTCATGGCGTCGGCGTGATGGGCCTTTTTCACGCCGTAGGTGCCGGCGTGTCCGGAACAGCGCTCGATGGTGGTGAATTCCAGTTGCGTGCTCTTGCCCACCAGGCGGAACATCTCCTCGGTCTTGCGGCCGATGTTCTGCACCCGCCCGTGGCAGGGGATCTGGTAGGCCACGCGCCCCAGGGAATGCCGGAAATCCGTCTTGAGCAGGCCGTCGCGGTGGCGGGCCATCAGGTACTCGAAGGGGTCCCACATGGCGTCGCGCACCGCGAGCACCCCGGCATCGTCGGGAAACATCAGGGGCAGCTCCTGCTTGAACATCAGGGTGCAGGAAGGCACGCCGGCGAGGATGGCCCAGCCTTCCCGGGCGTAGCGCAGCAGCAGCGGGATGTTGGCGCGCATGGCCCGCTCCACGCCCTGCAGATCGCCGAGCTCGAGCTGTGGCATGCCACAGCACCGGTCCTTGCGCACCAGTTCGTAGGCGATGCCGTTGTGCTCCAGCACCTTGAGCAGGTCCAGGCCGATGCCCGGCTCGTTGTAGTTGATGTAGCAGGTGGAGAACAGCGCCACGCGCCCCGGCGCGTGCTCTCCGTCCACCGGCTGGTCCACGCCTGAAGGCGGGGCGCTGCGGCGCAAGGTGCGCTCGGCCAGTTCCGGGAGCCAGGCCTTGCGGTCCACGCCCAGGGCCTTTTCCAGCACCACGCGGGTGGCTGGCTGCCGGTTCACGGCGTTGACCGTCTGCACGACGATGGGGATCCCGGCCAGCTTGCCGTGCACGTCCGTGGCGGCGAGTGCCCGGCTGGCCAGCGGCACCTTGCCCTGGCGGAACTGGATGGCCTTGGCGCGCAGCATGGTGTGCGGGAAGTCCACGTTCCACGGATGCGGCGGAACGTAGGGGCACTTGGTCATGTAGCACAGGTCGCAGATGTAGCACTGGTCCACGACCTTCCAGTAATCGGACTTGTCCACCGCGTCCAGCTCGCCGGTCGACCCTTCGTCGATCAGGTCGAACAGGGTGGGAAAGGACTGGCACAGCGACACGCAGCGCCGGCAGCCGTGGCAGATCTCGAACACGCGTTCGAGCTC
The DNA here is from genome assembly GCA_027451915.1 of Thiomonas sp. Taxonomy (GTDB): domain Bacteria; phylum Pseudomonadota; class Gammaproteobacteria; order Burkholderiales; family Burkholderiaceae_C; genus Thiomonas_A. The sequence continues at coordinate 3,113 of DAIDHU010000384.1, forward strand.
GGCCAGGCACTTGGCTTCGTCATGGAAGTCCTCGCCGCGCCAGTCCAGCGGGTGGCGGGTGGGGGCCTCGAGATTGCCTTCGCGGGTGCTCATCGTGCAAGCCTCCGTGGCGGGCCGCCGGGTGCGGCTCGCGGGATGGGTGTTCGAGGCCCCCGCGGCAGGCAGGGGCCCAGGGGCTCAATCCGCGAGGACGTCCAGCGCCTTCTGGTAGCGGTTGGCGTGCGAGCGCTCGGCCTTGGCCAGCGTGGCGAACCAGTCGGCGATCTCGTCGAAGCCCTCGTCGCGCGCGGTCTTGGCCATGCCCGGGTACATGTCCGTGTACTCGTGGGTCTCGCCAGCCACCGCGGCCTTCAGGTTGTCGCGGGTGGGGCCGATGGGCAGGCCCGTGGCGGGGTCGCCCACGGCCTCGAGGAATTCGAGATGCCCGTGCGCGTGGCCGGTCTCGCCCTCGGCGGTGGAGCGGAACAGCGCGGCCACGTCGTTCTGTCCCTCGATGTCGGCCTTGTTCGCGAAATACAGATAGCGCCGGTTGGCCATCGATTCGCCCGCGAAGGCATCCTTCAGGTTCTGCTCGGTCTTCGAGCCTTTGAGCGTGGTCATCGCCGTCTCCTGGTGTCGTGGGAATGGGGTCGCGTCCCGCGGGCACCGCCCGGCAGGGCTCGAACTACTGTAGGCCGCGCCGCGCCGCGGTGTCTAATGCAGCCTGTCAATGCCGCCCATAGCCTGAACCTATGCCCGCGCGCGCCTGCCGGGGCGGCCAGGCGCGCGTGCCGTCGCCACGATCATGCAAGAAAGTCAGCATCCCGCGCAGGGCGCCGAGGCGCTGCCGCGCATCGGTTTCATCGGCCTGGGAGCCATGGGTTGGCCCATGGCCGCGCGATTGCGCGCCGCCGGGCATCCCGTGGCCGCCTGGGTGCGCAAGCCCGAGGTCGCGAGGCGCGCGCAGCAGGCCGGAATGGCCCTTGCCGACAGCGCCCGCGAGCTGGCCGGGCGGGTGCACGTCCTGGTGACCAACGTGACTTCCACCGAGGACGTGGAACAGCTGCTGCTGGGCGCGCAGGGCGCCGTGCACGGCGCGCAGCCCGGCCTGCTGTGCATCGATCACAGCACCATCGCTCCGCGGGGGGCGCGGCGCATCGCCGCCGAACTGGCTCTGCGTGGCGTGGGTTTCGTGGACGCGCCGGTGTCCGGGGGCGAGCAGGGCGCGCGCGAGGGCCGCCTGTCGATCATGGTCGGGGCAAGCCGGGAGGACTTCGAGCGCGCCTTGCCCTTGCTGCGCCTGCACGGGCCCACGGTCACCCACATCGGGCCGCCCGGCAGCGGACAGGTGGCCAAGCTGTGCAACCAGCTCGTGCAGGTGGTGAACATCCAGGGCATCGCCGAGGCCATGCGCCTGGCCGCCGCCGAGGGCGCGCCGCTGCAAGGCGTACTGCAGGCGCTGGGCGCGGGCTTCGCGGGCAGCCGCATGCTGGACCTGATGGGCCCGAAAATGGCCGGGCGCGACTTCGCCGCCGGCATCCAGGCGCGCCTGCACGCGAAGGATTTCGGCCTGCTGGCGCAGGCCGCCGCCGAGGCTGGGCTCGAGCTGCCGGCGCTGCGCCTGGTGCAGGGGCAATTGCAGTCCCTGATGCGCCAGGGCTGGGGGCACGACGACACCAGTTCCCTGCTGCGGGTGCTGGAGCTCGACCGGGCCCCGGAGGGCGCGGCGGACTGAGCCGCCCGGCGCGCCGCGCAACGGGCGCCCAGGTCCGCATACCTGGACGACAAGGCGGGCCTTGCGCCAGGGGGCCGGCAGGCGTGGCGCGCGCGACCTACCATGCACAAAGTCGTCCTTGGATCGTAAAGGCGACAAGGAACGCGAGTCTGCCGGCTTCGCCCGGCTTCGCGTTGGGTCTGGATCACCAGGTTCTCACCGCGGCTGCGCACGGCGCGGGCGCCGCGGCCCGGGCCTGCGACGGGAGTGCGCCATGGAACATGCATCGTTGCCGCGCCGGCGCCAGCGCGGGGGAAGGGCCCTGCGCATGCTCGCCTGCCTGCTGCTGGCATGGGCGAGCATGCCCGCCCATGCCGAAGCGCCCGCCCGGCCCGGTTCCGCGCCCTCGCTGGGAGAGGTGCCCTGGGTGGTGACAGCCGGCACCCGGGCCCCCGTGCAGGGAACTGTGCGCTGCGTACCGGTTGGCCGCGAGGCGCAGGGCCCCTCCGGGCAGCTCGGCGCCGCGCTGCGCGCCGACGCGACGGGCTATTGCAGCGGTACCGTGCGCTTCAGCTACGAGGCGCTGTGGTACCTGTCCGTGCTGGCGGCCGACATCGACGGGGTCGCCTGCACCTCCGCGCAGTGGTTCGTCGCCTGCCCGGTCGTGCTCGCGGTGGGCCAGTCGGCCACCGTGACCACCGAGCTCGACGCCGGCCCCTACGCGCGCGGCACCACCGAGGTCGCGGTGGGAGGGGTGGAGCCGCCGGTGTACCAGGGGCTGGAATTCCGCACCGAGGGCGGCCTGAGGGTGTCGCAGCCGCCGGCCCTGGTCGTCTCGGGGGTGGATCGTTCCGGAGCCACGCAGCTGCGCGTGCAGGTCGACGGGCCCTCGGGCGCGCGCAACGTGCAGCTGACCGAGCAGCTGCCGCCGCTGCTGTCGGCCAGTACCGACAGCCCGGTCTGCAGCTTCGACTCCTTGCAGACGCGCCTGAGCTGCTCCTGGCCCAACATCGACCCAGGCACCACGGTCACGGTGCCCATCCAGATCTCGGCGCCCACGAGTTTCCCGACCAGCCAGGTCGAGGCCGCCTTGCAGGCCTCCTCCGACCTGGGCTCGGCCGGCGCATCGGCGTCCATCGTGGTCAGCGGCAGTCTGGTGGTCGGCGAGCAGTCGTTGAATGCGCCGGCCCGCGTGGTCATGGGCTCGACCCTGCTGGACAACGTGTCCCTGCATGTCCTGCCCGGAGCTGCCGCAAACCAGCCCCCGCCCGGAATCCCCGCGCGCTGGACCGTGCGCTTCTCGCCGGGGCTGCAGGTGCAAAGCGTCACTCCGGCGCAGGATTCGCTGGACCTGGCCTGCAGCTATGGAGCCGACACCGTCACCTGCAGCGCGCCGCACTTCGCCAACGGCGAGCCCGAGGCCGGTGCCAACGCCAGCATCCAGCTGAGCGCCGTGCAGACGGGACGGCAGACGGCCACCCTGCAGTGGGCAAGCACCCAGGGAGCCGGCAGCAGCTCGGTGAGCGTGCAGGTGTATTGGGACGACGGCTCGCCGCCCGCGCAGGGCGCAGGCTCGGCCCCGCAGGACGCCCAGGACGCCCAGGACGCCCAGGGTGAGCGGCGCTGAGCGCCGCGGCCGCCTGGCGGGGGCCGCGGCGCGGGGCGCGCCGATGCGGGCGCGCGCCCCGGCTGCTCAGGCGGCCAGCAGGTCGCGCAGCACGAAGGGCAGGATGCCGCCGTGGCGGTAGTAGTCCACCTCGATCGGGGTGTCGATGCGCAGGCGCAGCTTGACCTTCTGGTCGGCCTGGCCGGGGCGGCGGATGAGCAGCGTGGCCTCCTGCTGGGGCTGGATGTCATCGCCCAGCAGCACCTCGAAGCTCTCGTCGCCGCGGATTCCCAGGCTCTGCCAGGAGTCGTCGCCCAGGAATTGCAGGGGCAGCACGCCCATGCCGATCAGGTTGGAGCGGTGGATGCGCTCGAAGCTGCGCGCGACCACGGCCTTCACGCCCAGCAGCTGCGTGCCCTTGGCGGCCCAGTCGCGGCTGGAGCCGGTGCCGTACTCCTCGCCGGCGAAGATCATCAAGGGCGTGCCCTCGGCCATGTAGCGCATGGCCGCGTCGTAGATGAACATCTTCTCGCCGGAGGGCTGGAACAGCGTGACCCCGCCTTCCTCGCGCGAACCGTCGGCATTGGCCGGGATCATCAGGTTCTTGATGCGCACGTTGGCGAAGGTGCCGCGCATCATCACCTCATGGTTGCCGCGGCGCGAGCCGTAGGAGTTGAAATCGGCCTTGGCCACGCCGTTTTCCAGCAGCCACTTGCCGGCCGGGGAGTTCTCCTTGATGGAGCCGGCCGGGGAGATGTGGTCGGTGGTGATGGAGTCGCCGAACAGCGCCAGCGCGCGCGCGCCCTGCACCGCGGAGGCGCCGCCCTGCGGGACCATGGCGAAGTCGTCGAAGAAGGGGGGGCGCGCGATGTAGGTGCTTTGCGGCCAGTCGTAGACCTGCCCCTTGGCGCCGTCCACGCGCTGCCACAGCTTGCCGGGCTTGGCGGCCACCTGCTCGTAATTGGCCTTGTAGGCCTTGGGATCCAGGGCCACCTTGAGCAGCGCCTGCACTTCCTCGGTGCTCGGCCAGATGTCGCCCAGGTACACGGGCTTGCCGCCCTTGCCATGGCCCACGGGCTCGGTCATCAGGTCGCGCAGCACGTTGCCGGCGATGGCGTAGGCGACCACCAGCGGCGGCGAGGCCAGGAAGTTGGCCTTCAGGTTCGGGTGGATGCGAGCCTCGAAGTTGCGGTTGCCCGAGAGCACCGCCGCGCACACCAGGTCGTTGGAGGTGATGGCGGACTCGATGTCGGCGGCCAGCGGGCCGGCGTTGCCGATGCAGGTGGTGCAGCCGTAGCCCGACACGTAAAAGCCCAGCTTCTCCAGGTAGGGAAGCAGCTTGGCGCGCTCGAGGTATTCCGTGACCACGCGCGAGCCGGGGGCCAGGGAGGTCTTCACGTGCTTTTTCACCATCAGGCCGGCTTCCACGGCCTTCTTGGCCAGCAGGCCGGCGGCCAGCAGCACGCTGGGGTTGGAGGTGTTGGTGCAGGAGGTGATGGCGGCGATCAGCACGTCGCCGTCATGCAGCTCGGTGCCTTCGGAGGTCTGGAAGCTGCGCTGCAGGCGCTCGGCCGGCTGGCTGAAGCCGCCCTGGTCCATGGAGGTGGAGAACAGTTCGCCGAAGCGCTGCTTGACCTGGCCCAGCTCGATGCGGTCCTGCGGCCGGCGCGGGCCGGCCAGCGAGGGCGCCACGGTGGACAGGTCCAGGCTCAGCGTGGTGGAGTAGTCGATGTCGCCGCTGCGCGGCACGCCGTAGAGCTTCTGCGCCTTGAAGTAGGCCTGCAGGGCCTCGATCTCGGACTTGGTGCGCCCGGTGCCGCGGAAATAGTCGATGGTCTTGTCGTCCACCGGGAAAAAGCCCATCGTGGCGCCGTATTCGGGAGCCATGTTGGCGATGGTGGCGCGGTCGGGAACGCTCAGGGAGGCGGTGCCCTCGCCGAAGAACTCGACGAACTTGCCCACCACCTTGGCCTTGCGCAGCATCTCGGTGACGGTGAGCACCAGGTCGGTGGCGGTGACGCCGCCGCGCAGCTGGCCCTTGAGCTCCACGCCCACCACGTCGGGG
>DAIDHU010000385.1 GCA_027451915.1 Thiomonas sp.
GCCGGCGCCAGCGCGGGCAGCGTGACGTCGCGCAGCACCTGCCACGAGCGGGCGCCGAGGCTGCGCGCCGCCTCCTCGAGGCTGGCGTCCAGGCCCTGTGCGGCGGCCGTCACCGTGAGGATGACACGGGGGATCGAGAAATACAGGTAGCCCACGAAAAGGCCTCCCAGCGAGTAGGCGAATACCCAGCGATGGCCGGACAGCGCCATGCCGATGTGCGCGGCCAGGCCCATGCGGCCCCCGAGCATGATCACCATGAAACCGACCACCACGCCGGGAAAGGCCAGCGGCAGCGTGAGCATGGCCATCAGCAGGCGCCTGCCTGGGAAGGCATGGCGCGCCAGGAACAATCCGGCCACGAGGGACAGGGCCAGCGCGGTCGCCGTGACGGCGCCGGCCAGCAGCACCGTGACCCCCAGGCTGCGCAGATACTGCGCCTGGCCGAGGATGTGCAGATAGCCCTGCAGGCCGCGCTGCGCGCTGGCGCGGCCCAGCGCGGCCATGGGCAGCAGCCAGAAGGCCGCGAACAGGGTCGCCGCCGGAGCCGCGAGGGCCAGGCGCGGCCAGGCCACCGATCGGCTTTGCTGCATGCTTCGGGCTCCGGCGTGGGCGCGGTGAAGGCTCAGTGCACCTGGGCCAGGTACTGCTTCGCGAAGGCCTGCTCGACCTCGCCCATCTTCTGGTAATCCACCGGCTTGACCCGCGCGTAGTCGCTGGCGGGCAGGAAGCGCGCCGCCGCCTTCGGGCTCATCGCCGCGGGCATCACCGGACGCAGGAAGGCGTCGGCCCAGATCGCCTGGCCCTTGGGCGAGAGCACGAAATCAAGCACCTTCTTGCCCACAGCCGGATGCGGGCCGTTTTTCACCAGCGCCATCACGTAGGGCATGGAAATGGTGCCTTCGCGGGGAATCACGAAAGCGACGTCGGCATGGTCCTTGTACTCGGCGCGATAGGCGTTGAAGTCATAGTCGATGAGAATCGGAATCTCCCCCGAAAGCACCCGCGCGTAGGCGGTCTGCTTGGGAACGATGGGGTCGTTGTGCTTGAGTTGCTGGAAATAGTGGATCGCCGGGCCGAAGTTGTCCAGGTTGCCGCCCATGGCCATATTCACCGCCACGGCGCCGGCGTAGCCCACGAAGGCGCTCGACGGGTCCAGGTAGCCCACCATGCCCTTGTACTCGGGCTTGAGCAGGTCGGCCCAGGACTGCGGAACCGGCTTGCCGCCCAGTGCGGCCTTGTTCACGAAAAAGCCCAGGGTGCCGGAATGGATCGTGAACCAGTAGCCCTTCGGGTCCTTCAGCTGCGCCGGGATCCTGTCCCAGCCCACGGGCTTGAAGGGGGTGATCACGCCCTGCTTCTCCGCTTCGAAGGCCGATCCGATGCCCAGGTAGACCACGTCGGCCACCGGACTGGCGCGCTCGGCGATGAGCTGCGCGATGGCCTGGCCCGAGTTCTTGTTGTCGAAGGGCACGGTGATGCCGGTGGCCTCGTGCAGGGCCCGGATCTCGCCGGCCCAGTCGGCCCATTCGGGCGGGCAGTTGTAGCAGATGGCGGTTTCGGCGGCGTGCGCGCTCGCGTGCGAGGCCAGCAGCGCGAGACAGCCGCACAAGGCGAGGAGCCAGTGACGCAGGGTATTCATGAAATGCACTCCGGACGGGGACGAGACGAAGGGGAAGCCACCGTGCCGTCGATGCGCAGCCGGTGGGACAGCACGCTCGAGCGCGGCGTTCCGCCCTCGAGCGCATGCTGCAGGTGGATCCACGCGGTGGAGCCCAATTGGCGGTGAGGCTGGCATACGGTGGCCAGGGGCGGGGCGAGCAGCTCACCGAAGGACAGTCCGTCGAATCCGACGACCGAGATGTCCTCCGGCACGCGCATGCCGGCCTCGCGCAGTTCGCGCATGACCAGCAGGGCGAGGAAGTCATTGCCGCAGAACAGGGCCGTGGGGCGCCGCAGTGGATCGCGCAGGGCCTCCAGCATGGCGGCCGGAAGACTGCGCTGGTGAAAGTCGATCTCCAGCGGCGCGCGCGCGCGCAACCCGGCCGCCCGCATGGCGTCGCAATAGCCCTGGTGACGCTGCAGGGCACGGTCCGAGGCGGCGCGAGTGCCACTGAGCATGCCGATGCGGCGATGCCCCAGCAGCACCAGCTCGCCGACCAGCTCGCGCGCCGCCGCGCGGTTGTCCACGCTGACGCAGGGATGCGACTCGCAATGGTTGTACACCAGCTGGTACGGCACGCCAGCGGCGGCGAGCCGCGCCAGCAGCGGGTGCTCC
>DAIDHU010000386.1 GCA_027451915.1 Thiomonas sp.
GCAGGCCTCACGACGGCCTCGATCGTCCCCGCGCGAGCCGCGGGCAAGCCGGTGCGAATCGGCGCGATCTATCCCCTGACCGGCGCGCTGGCGTCGACCGGACAGGACATCAAGAGCGCCATCGAGCTGGCGGTGGACATCGTCAACAAGCCGCACCCGGAGCTCAAGACCCTTCCGCTGGCCGCGGGCTCGGGGCTGCCGCGCCTGGGGGGCGCCAAGCTGGAGGTGGTGTTCTCCGACTCCCAGGGCAACCCGGCCACGGGACTGGCCGACGCGCAGCGCCTGATCGACGAGCAGGGCGGGGTGGCGCTGACGGGGGCCTACCAGTCCAACGTCACCGAGACCTGCAGCCGCGTGGCCGAGCAGCGAGGCATCCCCTATCTGAACGGCGAATCCAGCAGTCCCTCGCTGACCGAGCGGGGCTACAAGTGGTTTTTCCGCACCACGCCGAACGACGAGACCTTCATCCAGAACATGATGGACTTTCTCGGCACCATCCACCAGGTTCCGACCCAGCGCATCGCGGTGGTCTACGAGAACACCGACTTCGGCGTGAATACCTTCAAGGCGGTGCAGAAGTTCGCGCCCCAGTTCAAGCGCCAGATCGTGGCCGGCATCGCCTACACGGCGGGCTCGCCGTCCCTGAGCGCCGAGGTGGGCAAGCTGGCGGCGGCCAAGCCCGACGTGGCGATCTTCGCCTCCTACACCTCGGACGCGCTGCTGTTCGTGCGCACCATGCGCGAGATGAAGTACGCGCCGCCGGTGCTGCTGGCCAACGACGCCGGCTTCATCGACTCGGCCTTCGTCAAGCAGGCGGGCGCGCAGACCCAGGGCATCCTGACCCGCGACGTGTGGGCCACCGACATCGCGCAGACCAACCCGATGCTCAACCACATCAACGCCCTGTACCGCGCGCGCGCCGGCAAGGATCTGAACGGCAACAACGCGCGCTCCATGGCCGGGGTGCTGGTGCTGGCCGACGCCATCAACCGCGCCGGCTCCACCGAGCCGGAGGCGATCCGAAAGGCGCTGATCGCAACAGACCTGGGCTACGAGCAGGTGGCCATGCCCTGGCCGGGGGTGAAGTTCGACGCGCAGGGCCAGAACGAGCGCGGTGCCGGGCTGATCCTGCAGATGGAGGGCCCCGGCTACCAGACCGTGTGGCCGACGCAGTTCAAGCACGACAAGGCGCTTCCGAAGCTGCCCTTCGCCTGGAGCTGAGGCGCGCGCGGCACCCGGGAGGCAAGCGCGGCGCGCCGGCGCCCGCCGCCCGGGACATCGAAGGGGGAGGGAGGACACTATGCTCGAGGCACTCTATTCAGGGTTGCTCGACGGAATGCTGTACGCCGCGGTCGCGCTGGGATTGGCGCTGATCTGGGGCATCACCGACGTGATCAATTTCGCGCACGGCGAATTCCTGATGCTGGGCATGTACGCGGCCTACTGGCTGTTCACGCTGGCGCACCTGGATCCGTTGCTGTCGGCACCGCTGGTCGCGGTGGTGCTGGGATTTTTCGGCTTCGGGGTGTACGCGCTGATCATCCGGCGCCTGCGCAGGGGGCCGCCGACGGCGGTGATCCTGGCCACCTTCGGGCTGGGCCTGGTGATGCGCCAGGCGGCCTCCATCGCCTTCACGCCGAACTACCGCAACCTGTCGCACACGGCGCTGTCGGGCACCGTGACCATCACCGGAGTGCACCTGGGGCGCCCGCAGTTCGTCACGGCGCTGATCGCCCTGGCGCTGGTGGGCGTGGTGTTCTGGCTGGTCTACCGCACCCGCTGGGGGCAGGCGCTGCAGGCGGTGGCCGAGGACCGGGAGGTGGCCGCCTTCGTGGGCATCTCGCCGCAGCGCGTGGACGCGCAGGTGTGGATGCTCAGCAGCGCCGTGGTGGGCCTGGTGGGGGCGCTGCTGACCAGCTTTTTCTACATCTTCCCCTCGGTGGGCGCGGTGTTCGGCCTGCTGGCCTTCGTGGCCGTGTGCATGGGCGGCTTCGGCTCCCTGCTGGGCGCGGCGCTGGCCGGGTTGCTGATCGGGCTGATCGAGGCCTTCACCGGCTACCTGATCGAGCCGGCGCTGAAGACCCTGGGTATTTTCGTGTTGTTCGTGGCCGTGCTGTGGTGGCGTCCGCGAGGCCTGTTCGGACGGTGGTGACATGCAATCGGATCCTTCTCTCGACCCCCCCGTCGGCCGCTGGCGCGAGCGCCTGCCGCTGCTGCTGGCGGCGGCGCTGGCCGCGGTGATGGCGCTGGCGCCGGTGTTCACGCACGACGGCTTCATCCTGCAGGTGCTGTTCAAGACCCTGCTGTTCGGCGCGCTGGGCGCGTCGTGGAGCCTGGTGGGCGGTTTTCTCGGGCGTATTTCCTTCGGCCATGGCTTTTTCCTCGGGGTCGGCGCGTACACCACGGTGCTGCTGATGCTGGACCTGCACCTTTCGCCCCTGCTGGGCATTGCGCTGGGCGGGCTGGCCGCCGCGGCCGTGGCCTGGCTGATCGCAGCGCCCACGCTGCGCCTGTCGGGGCACTATTTCGCGATGGTCACCATCGGCCTGCTGCAGATTGGTCTGCTGGGGGTCACCAATCTGTCGTGGGCGGGCGGGGCCAGCGGGCTGTCGGTGCCCATCGGCAACCATCCCTGGATGCTGCTGTTCCGCAATCGCATGCCCTACTACCTGATCGCCGTGGTGCTGGCGCTGCTGAGTTTCGCCGCGGTGTATTTCAGCACCCGCTCGCGCCTGGGCTACTACTGGCGCGCCATCAGCGGCGACGAGGCGGCGGCGCGCAGCCTGGGAGTGCCGGCGCAGCGCTGCAAGCTGCTGGGTTTCGCGCTGTCGGCGGCGCTGACCGGGGTGTGGGGCGGCTTCTTCGCCATCTACGTGGGATTCATCGACCCCGACTCCATGTTCAGCCTGTCGACTTCGGTGGAGATCGTGCTGGTGGCCATCCTGGGCGGCGCGGGCTCGCTGTACGGGCCCTGGCTGGGCGCGGCCCTGCTGATCCCCCTGGGCGAGATCACCCGCGCCGCCTGGGGAGGCTCCAGCGGCGGCGCCGACGTGCTGGTGTACGGCCTGGTGATCGTGGCCGTCACCATGTTCATTCCCGGTGGGCTGACCACCTTGCGGAGGCGCCATGGCCCTGCTCGAGGTTGAGTCGCTGAGCAAGCGCTTCGGCGGGCTGACGGCCAACCGCGAGGTCAGCTTCGCGGTGGAGCAGGGCGAACTGGTGGCCATCATCGGTCCCAACGGCGCCGGCAAGAGCACGCTGTTCAACAGCCTGGCCTGCAGCTACGCGCCCAGCGAGGGCAGCATACGCTTCGACGGGCGTTCCATCGTGGGCCTGGGCCCCGAGCAGGTGGCCAGCCTCGGCCTGGCGCGCACCTTCCAGATTCCCCGCAGTTTCGGGGACATGACGGTGCTGGAGAACACCCTGGTCGGCGCGCTGCTGCGCCACCGGCGCATTCCCGAGGCGCGGCGCCACGCCGAGCAGGTGCTGCGCAGCGTGGGCCTGGCCGGGCGGGCGCAGGAGCGCGCGGCGGCGCTCAACGTGGCCGGGCAAAAGCGCGTGGAACTGGCGCGCGCCCTGGCCACCGGGCCGCGCATGCTGCTGCTGGACGAAGTGGCCGGGGGGCTCAACCCCGGCGAGGCGATCGAGCTGGCCGGGATCCTGCGCGAGATCCACGCGCAGGGGGTGACCCTGCTGATCGTCGAACATGTGCTGGAGGTGGTCATGCGCCTGGCGCAGCGCGTGCTGGTGCTCAATTTCGGGCAGCTGATCGCGCAGGGTACGCCGCAGGAGGTCGTGCGCGACCCCACGGTGATCGAGGCCTACCTGGGGAGCAAGCACCGTGTCTGAGACGCCGAGCGAGCCGATGCTTCGCATCGAGGACCTGGAGGTGGCCTATGGCGGCGTGCGCGCGGTTGGCGGCGTATCGCTGCATGTGGGGCGCGGCGAGGTGGTGGCGCTGCTGGGGGCGAATGGCGCCGGGAAGTCCAGCACCTTGCGCGCCGCCGTGGGCAGTGTGCGGGCACGCGCGGGGCGCGTGGTCTTCGACGGGCAGGACATCACCGGCACACCGCCGCACCGCCTGGTCTCGCGCGGCATGGCGATGATTCCCGAGGGCGCGCGGGTGTTCGCGCGCCAGAGCGTGGAGGCCAACCTGCGCCTGGGCGCCTTCACCGTGCGCGAGCAGGCCGAGGTGCAGCGGCGCCTGGAACAGGTGTACCAGACTTTCGGACGCCTGGCCGAGCGACGCGCGCAGCTGGCGGGCACCTTGTCGGGCGGGGAGCGCCAGATGCTGGCCATCGGGCGCGCATTGCTGAGCGGGCCGCGCCTGCTGCTCATCGACGAGCCCAGCCTGGGGCTGTCGCCCAAGCTGGTGGAGGAGGTGTTCGAGGCGCTGGCCGGGCTGAACCGCGAGCAGGGGCTGTCGGTGCTGCTGGTGGAGCAGAACACGGCCATGGCGCTGGACCTGGCCGCCCGCGGCTACGTGCTGCAAAGCGGGCAGGTGGTGCTGCACGGCAGTGCCGAGGAGCTTCGCAACGACGACGAGGTGCGGCGTGCCTACCTGGGCCTGTAGCGGGCGGGGCTAGCCCGCTCGCCCACACCATGGTTTCGAGCAACGCGGCGCCAGCGGGCGCCGCGAGGGATGGCTTCGCCCGCAGGCGGCGCGACAGGCAGCGCCGCGCCGACGAGCCGTTACGAGCATAGGCGAAGGCCTACGAGCAAACGAGAGGAAACGACATGAAATGGCAATTCTGGGTGGATCGCGGAGGCACCTTCACCGACATCGTGGCGCGCCGCCCCGACGGCACGCTGACGGCCAGCAAGTTGTTGTCGGAGAACCCGGAGCAATACCGTGACGCGGCCGTGGCGGGCATCCGCCGCCTGCTCGGACTGGCCGAGGGCCAGCCCATCACGCCGGACCTGGTAGATTGCGTGCGCATGGGCACCACGGTGGCCAGCAACGCGCTGCTCGAGCGCAAGGGGGAGCCGGTGCTGCTGGTGACCACGCGCGGCTTCGGCGATGCGCTGCGCATCGGCTACCAGAACCGGCCGCGCCTGTTCGAGCGTCACATCGTGCTGCCCGAGCTGTTGTACCAGGAGGTGCTGGAGGTCGACGAGCGCGTGGACGCCGACGGCAGCGTGGTGCGCGAGCTGGATGCGGCCGCGCTGCGCCTGCAGCTGCAGGCCGCGCATGCGCGCGGCCTGCGCGCGGTGGCCATCGTGTTCATGCACGGCTACAGGCACACCGCGCATGAGCAGCAGGCGGCGCGCCTGGCGCGCGAGCTGGGCTTTACCCAGGTCAGCCCCTCGCACGAGTGCTCGCCCCTGATGAAATTCGTCTCGCGCGGGGACACGGCGGTGGTGGATGCCTACCTGTCGCCCATCCTGCAGCGCTACGTGGACCAGGTGGCGGCGCAGATGCCCGGGGTACGGCTGCTGTTCATGCAGTCCAGCGGCGGGCTCACCGAGGCCAGCGCCTTTCGCGGCAAGGACGCCATTCTTTCCGGTCCGGCCGGCGGCATCGTGGGCATGGCGCGCACCGCCGAGCTGGCCGGGCACCGCCGGGTGATCGGC
>DAIDHU010000387.1 GCA_027451915.1 Thiomonas sp.
CCCGGCCGCGCGCGCCCCAGCTCGGCATGCAGATCGCCGCCGGGAAGCACGGAGCCGGCGGTCCACGCACCCCGCCTGCAACCAAGCGAGGCGGCCAGGCGGTCGGCCGCCTGTTCGGCCAACCGGCGGTAGGTGGTGATCTTGCCGCCCCAGACGTTGAGCAGGGGGGCGCCGGCTTCGTCCAGCTCGAGCAGGTAGTCGCGGGTGACCGCGGAAGGGTCGCCCTTGTCGTCGTCCAGCAGCGGGCGCACGCCGGAGTAGCTCCACACCACGTCCGCGCGCCCCAGGGGCACGTCGAAGTAGCGGGTCACGCTGGCGCACAGGTAATCGGTCTCCTGCTCGCTGATGCGCGGCGCGCCCGGATCCTGGTCGTAGGCCACGTCGGTGGTGCCGATGAGCAGGTGCTCCTCGCCATAGGGGATCAGGAACACGATGCGCCGGTCCGGGTTCTGCAACAGCCAGGCCTGCTCCATGGGGGCCCAGCGGCGCACCACGATATGCGAGCCCTTGACCAGGCGCTGGCGCCGCGCCGCGGCGACTCCGGCCTCCTGCGCCAGGTGGCCGGCCCAGGGGCCCGCCGCGTTGACCAGGCTGCGCGCGCGCACCGCGTGGCGGCCCCGGGCATCGTGCAGCTCGGCGTGCCAGAGCCCGGATTCGCGGCGCAGCGCGGCGACCCGCGTTTGCGTGAGCACGCGCGCGCCGCGCTCGGCGGCGTCGAGGGCGTTGAGCACGACCAGCCGCGCGTCGTCCACCCAACCGTCGGAATAGGCGAAGCCCTGCTGCCATTGCGGCCGCAGCGAGCAGCCGGAGAGCTCGCGCTGCAGGTCCATCATGCGCGAGCCGGGCAGCCAGCGTCGGCGCGCCAGGTGGTCGTACAGCCACAGCCCGGCGCGCAGGGTCCATAGCGAGCGCAGGCGCGGGTCGTGGGGCACGATGAACCGCATCGGCCACATGATGTGCGGCGCGCTGCCGAGCAGCACTTCGCGTTCCTGCAGGGCCTTGCGGACCAGGGAGAATTCGTGAAACTCGAGGTAGCGCAGGCCGCCGTGGATCAGCTTGGTCGAGGCCGAGGAGGTGTGTGCCGCCAGGTCGTGCTGTTCGCACAGCATCACGCGCAGCCCGCGGCCGGCCAGGTCGCGGGCGATGCCGCAGCCGTTGACCCCGCCGCCCACGACCAGCACGTCCCAGGGCTCGCCCACGCTGGTTGTCGCCTCGGCGGCAGTCATGGGCAGATTCTCCTCGCCGCGCTCATGCCCGCTCCAGCCCGAACACCAGTGCCGCCTCGGGATGCAGCGCGGGCAGGGGCAGGCCGCATTGCGCGAGCTCGTGGCCGTCGGCCAGCACGCCGGGGCCGGCGAGGGCGCGCAGCCAGGCGCTTTGCTGTTCGGCGCGCTGTCGCAGCTGCCCGGCACGACCGAGCAGGTGCACGCGCCAGCGCCCGCTGCCGCGCAGCCGGGGCAGGCGCAGCGCCGCCGACTGCGACCCGGGCATCGCCTCGGGCTGGAACACGCACAGGAAATGGCGCTGCGGCGTGGAGGCCAGCCACCAGCGCGCACCGCTGGGGCTGCGTCCCTGGTCGATCTCCCCGTCGTGGATGGTTTCGCGCCATTGCTTGTACAGGGCGATCCAGCCGCGCAGCCGGTCGCGCTCGTCGGTGCTCATCGCGCGCACATCGGCCTCCACGCCCATGTGACCGAAACAGGCCACCGCGCAACGCAGGTCGATGCTCTGCGAGCGCCCTGTGGCATGCGCGGGCGCGGGGCCCACGTGGCTGCCCAGCAATTCGGGCGGGAACAGTCGCAGCGCTCCGGACTGGATGGCGATGCGCGAGCTGGCGTCGTTGTTGTCGCTGGTCCACAGGCGCTGGGTGTGGCGCAGGATGCCCAGGTCGGCGCGCGCGCCGCCGGAGGCACAGCTCTCGATCTCCACCTGGGGGTGCGCATCGCGCAGGCGTTCGAGCAGCGCGTACAGGGCCAGCACCTGGGCATGCATGCCCGGGCGCCCGTGCGCGTCCAGCGCCTGGGCCAGATCGCGGTTCATGTCCCATTTCAGGTAGGAAATCGGCGCGTCGCGCAGCAGCGCATCGAGTTTGTCGAACAGATACCGCGAGACCTCCGGGCGCGCCAGGTCGAGCACCAACTGGTGGCGCCCGAACACGGGTGGGCGGCGCGCATCGCCGAGCGCCCATTCGGGGTGTTCCCGGTACAGATGGCTGTCGGGGTTGACCATCTCGGGTTCGACCCACAAGCCGAACTCCATGCCCAGCGAGCGTACATGGTCGGCCAGCCCGCGAAGGCCATGGGGATACTTGACAGGATCGGGCCACCAGTCACCCAGGGCCGCGCGGTCGTCGTTGCGGCCCTCGAACCATCCGTCGTCGAGCACGAAGCGCTCCACGCCGAGCTCGGCCGCGCGAGAAGCCAGCTCGCGCAGCTCGGCCTCGTCGTGGCGGAAATACAGCGCTTCCCAGGTGTTCAGATGCACCGGGCGCGGGCGCCGCTTGCCGCCCGGCCAGCGCAGCACTTCGCGCCTGGTCAGCGCATGCAGGCCGCGAGAGGCCGAGCCGATGCCGGCCTGGCCCAGCGCCAGGTACAGCGCCGGCACGCGCAGGCGCGCGCCGGGGGGCAGGCGCACTTCCCCGGGGGCGAACCACTCGCCGGCCTGCAGCAGCAGACGACCGTCGTCGTGGCGCTCCAGCGCGAAACGGTGGTTGCCGCTCCAGGCCAGTTGCACGCCGATGGCGGGGCCGTGGTCGTCGCAGCTGTGGGCGCCCAGCACGAACAGCCCCGGCGGCGCCTGGTGCGAGCTGCGTCCGCGCCGGTTCTCGCGCGACCAGCCGTCGGCGCCCACGGCGCGGCGCTCCCACTGGAACTCCCCCGCCCATTCACCGTGCGGGCAGCTCACCTCGGTGAGTTCGGCCGGCAGGGCGATGCTGGCGCCGGCCAGGCGATCCACCTGCAGCTCGGTGGCGCCGCGATTGTGCAGTTCGGCCTGCACGCACAGCACGTCGGTCGCCGCGTCGAGCCTGAGGTCCACGCGCAGCCCGAGCCCGGCGACGAGGTCGCCGAGTTGCAGGCTCAGCGAGTCGACGGCGGGCTGGCTCCAGGCCTCGACACTCCAGTCGTGGATGGCGTCGAGGCCGTCGCGGTGGGCGCGCAGGATGCCGTCCTGCGCCAGGCCGTTGCCGTGGCCGGGAGCCAGGCGCGGCGGGCTGGGCGCATCCATGCCTCCCTGGGGCATGGACAGCAGCTCCGAGCCGGGCCATGCGGCCAGAAGGTCCAGCGCGTCCAGGCGCGAGCCCAGGTGGCGCCACACGGCGGCGGCGCCGGGCGCGACTTCCAGCACCGCGGTGCAGGCATTGCCCTCGAGTCGCAACAGAGTCGGTTGCATGGGTTCAGCCCTTGGTGGCGCCGAGGGTCAACCCGGCGATGAAATGGCGCTGCATGGCGAAGAACATCACCACCGGTGGCAAGGCGGCCAGGATGGATCCGGCGGCCACGAGCTGCCATTGCGAGATCCACTGGCCGTTCAGGGACATGAGGCCGCCGGTGACCGGCATGGCGTGGCTGCCCTGGGTGAGCACCGTGGCCCAGAAATAGTCGTTCCAGACGAAGGTGAAGATGAGCACGGCCAGCGCGGCCATGGCGGGGCGGATCAGCGGCAGCACGATGCGCACGAAGATGCGCAGCTCGCCGGCGCCCTCGATGCGCGCGGCCTCGATCAGTTCGCGCGGCAGGTCGCGGATGAAGTTGCGCAGGAAAAAGGTGCAGAAGCCGCTCTGGAATGCGGTGTGGAACAGGGCCAGTCCCACCGTGCTGTTGTACAGCCCCAGGTGCAGCGAGAGCTGGCGTACCGGAACCATGAGGATCTGCGCCGGCACGAAGTTGCCGCCGACGAACAGGAAGAACACGGCCAGGTTGGCGCGGAACCGGTACACGCCGAGGGCGTAGCCGGCGAGGCTGGCCAGCGCGATGGATCCGGCCACCGCGGGCACCGTGACCTCGAAGCTGTTGAGGATGTAGCGCAGCAGCGGCGTGTTGCGGAACACCTGCACGTAGTTGCTCACGCCGGCCCAGGAGGAGGGCAGGCCCCAGTAGTTGCCCGAATTCATGTCGGCCGGCGTGCGCACCGACATCATGGCCACCGCCAGGATGGGCAGCAGCCAC